>CBDUKH010000124.1:0-10537 GCA_965367755.1 uncultured Rhodothermales bacterium | reverse complement strand
AAATAAACATACTGTCCTTTCTACCATACACGTGCAGGACCCCTTCCGTTATCTCACCCATGTCACCAGTCGGAAACCACCCGTCGGGTCGAGCTGCTGGAATTACATCTTCATTCTGTGCATAGCCGGCAAAAACAGTCTCTCCACGAAGAAGAATTTCTCCTTCCTCGATTCGGACCGCAACGTGTCGAAGCGGTTTTCCTGAGGACGCAAAATCATCATCCGGGCTGAGCACATCGGTTGTCGAAACTTGCGACGAGGCTTCAGTCATCCCATATGTCAGCTGTACCGGCAGACCTACTCCCACCGCTCGCTGAACAAGACTCACCGGCATCGCACTGCCTCCACAAAGGACACTCTTGAGCGTGTGGCAATCATGGTCAACACCACTCTTTAACAGGCGAAGTAATTGCGTCGAAACGAGTGAGATATGCGTGACCTTCCGCTCATCGATGTCCCGGCCAATCGTCTTACTTGACTGCGTAACGACCGTTGCCCCCGCAATGAAGCACCGGAAAACTATCGCTAGTCCGCCCACATGATTCAACGGGATCGAAAGCAACCACCTGTCGCCAGGCAGCAACGAGACTCGTTCGTTAGACGCCCATGCATTAAAAAAATGATTCCCAATGGTATGAACAGCACCCTTTGGCAGCGCTGTACTACCGGACGTCCTGCAGATCGTTGCATGGGAATCTTTTTCGAATGAAACATATCCCCTACTCGGACGCCCCATACCAGCAGTCGTCTGAACGGTTGTGCAACCGGGAATCTCAGCCCCCTGGCGTGTACGAAAAAAATATCTGCAACGCGATTCATTAACGAAGCTCCCAACCGTCGCCAGCGGCAACCTCCCACTCAAAGGAACTGCTATCGCGCCAATCCTCAGAACAGCCCAGAGCCTGACAATGGTCTCCACCATCCCGTCGGCTTCAACAAATGCCACCCTCTCTCGAGCGACTACGCCTGCCGACTCCAACGCGCTGACTACGCCGTTGATCGTTCCGTCAAGTTCGCTCCACGTTAGTACACGATCCCCAGCAATGATCGCCAACCCCGTCGGATTTCTAAGTGCATGGATGGCGACAGGATCCGGAATCTTCATACTCATCCCTCAATCCGCGTCAACTTATCCTCGCAGACCTTCACGCCCGAAAAAACATTATCCAATCGAATACTTCCTCCTTCGAGAGGCAAGCGCGTCTCGAGGATATCTTCTCCAATAAACCGGTACGTACCCAGGCCGGCAGCAGACTGACTGTCGCCTACCCTCAACGCCGTCTGCAGAATACCCAGCATCCCGATTCCGGTTTCATAGGCACTGCTTAGAACGAACCCTTTTTCTTTGGCAACCGCAATACGTGACAGCTCGACGCAATCGTCGATGCTACCGATCATTGTCGGCTTGACCACAAGGACATCCGAAGCCGCGATAACTTCCTGTGATAGGCGCCCATTGCCAACTGCTTCCTGCAGCGATTCATCGCACGCGACACGTATGCTCGATCGTTCAGAAAATTCCTCGAATCGCTCCCACGCGGGAAAAGGCTCTTCGATAAAATCAATCAGGCTCACGTCAACCCGATTTGCAAAATCCAGGGCCTGCGCAAACGTCCATCTCCGGTTCGCATCCAGTCGAATGCGTACGCCTCCACCGAATGCGCGAATGACTTGACTGACGCGGGCGGCATCTGTCTGAATATCTCCCCCCACTTTAACCTTTACGATCTGACTATTCGAACTTCCGACGATTTCAGGGGCGTCTATTACTGATCCACCAGGAATGAGCCTCGTCAGGTCCAACGCGAACCGCGTTCGAACATCGTTCTTTTTGAGATCGATCCAGGCTAGCGCCGAGGACAATCCGAACGCAATGGCAGGTGAAAGCGCTCGAGACGACATTGCAATCTTGACGTCGTCAGTTTCCCTCAGCAAGGATGAGATGTCCCGGATTTCTTCCGAGATGGCGCGTTCGTCTTTCCATCCATGAAATCCAGGCAGCGGAGATGCCTCTCCCCATCCGGTCTCGCCTTCCACCGACGTCATCTTGACAATGAAAGCCGTGCGGGAGGTCAGACTCTGTCCTGGCACTGAGACCGGTTCGACTAACCGGGCCTCATATCGGTACCACTGGATCGATTCTATTTGGGAAGACACAATAGCTACGCCAACCATCCAAGGGCAAAGACTATTGAATATGCGAGTAGCAAACGCGCCGTCGAGGCCAACAGCTTGTTATATACGGGGCCCGAACTGGTCTGCCACAACCTGAAGAGGAGAAAAGCGCCTGGAATAACAACCAGCGAAGCTATAAGTATGAAAGGACTCTGATCCGTTTTATAAAAAAGCCAGCCCGGAATTGCACTTGCCAGCAGGATGCAACATGCATACAGGCTGTACCCGAACCGGCGGCCGAAACGAACAATGAGCGTCTTCTTGTCCGCCGCGCGATCCTGCTCCATATCCCGAATATTGTTTACGAGTAGGATTGCTGTGGCGAGCAAACCCGGACCCAGACCCGCAATCAGTACTATCGGACTAACAGTAAGTGCCTGCACATAGTATGTGCCACCTACGGCGACTGGCCCGAAGAATATCAGCACGAAGATATCTGCCAACCCTGTGTAGGAAAGCGAAAACCGGCCGGCCGTATAAACAAATCCGAAAAAAATCGACAGTGCACCGATGATGACAATCGGGAGTCCGCCGCGATACATCAGGTAGCCGCCTGCGACGACAGCGAGAGCGAATGAGACGACAGCTCCTGCCTTTACTTGCTCCGGCTTAAGGAGCCCTGCCTGCGTCACCCGCACAGGACCTGTCCGCTCTGCCGTGTCAGAGCCTTTTTTAAAGTCCGCATAATCGTTGAACAGATTCGTTCCAATCTGGATCATCAGAGCTGACAACAAAGCCAGCGTAGCCGACAGCCAATGTTCGACGTTGTCGGCGACAGCCAGCGCTGTGCCAACAACTATTGGTGCAGCCGCGGCTGGCAACGTCTTTGGTCGCGAAGCACTGATCCAGTGTGTAAGCATGGACTACTCTGTCGAAGTCGTAACGGCTATGGTCGGTACGGAAACTTGCCGAAGTCTGGCTTTCGTTTTTCTAGAAACGCGTTCTTTCCTTCCTGGCCTTCCTCGGTCATGTAGAAAAGCATCGTCGCGTTGCCAGCAAGTTCCTGCAGGCCTGCCTGGCCGTCACAGTCGGCATTCAGTGATGCTTTCAGGCAGCGAATAGCAATCTGGGAATTCTCCAGAATAGTTCGGCACCAGTCGATCGTCTCGGCCTCGAGTTGCTCGAGCGGCACGACCTTGTTTACCAGGCCCATCTGAAGCGCCTCTTCGGCATTGTACGGACGACAGAGATACCAGATTTCGCGAGCTTTTTTCTGGCCGACAATACGGGCGAGATAGCTCGCTCCGTAGCCGCCGTCAAACGATCCGACACGCGGACCAGTCTGCATGAACCTGGCATTTTCAGCAGCAATCGTAAGGTCACAGATAACATGTAACACGTGACCTCCTCCTACTGCCCAACCGGCAACCATTGCGATGACTGGTTTGGGGCAGCGACGGATCTCTCGCTGGAAGTCGAGGACGTTGAGTCTCATCACCGTTCCTTCCTCTTCTTTGTACCCTGCATCGCCACGAATCCGCTGATCGCCACCGGAACAGAATGCTTCAGGTCCTTCTCCTGTCAGTATGATGACGCCAATAGAATGATCATCGCGCGCATCATCCAGGGCCCACCGCATTTCCTTGACGGTCAATGGTCGAAAGGCATTCCGGACCTCAGGTCGATTGATCGTAATTTTTGCTATGCCGTCAGCCTTTTCGTACTTGATATCTTTATAGTCAGCAGCAGATTGCCATTGGATTTCAGCCATGTCTCAACAGTTTGTTTAATAATTTTTTAGAAGTTATCCGGGCAGTGCTAACCCGTTGGCGACTGTCTTAATCAGGTGACGGTGTAGATCCACATTCGCTTTTCTATCTGTCGTCACCTCGATAATCGACTTTCCACCAGACAAAGTAGCCTGCATATATGCTTCCTTGAAAGCCGACAACGTCTGCGGGTTCGAATATGAATAGTCGAACATACGAGCAGCCCCTTCAAAATGTATTCCGTGGGGAGTACCGAACAAAGGTTCAAAATACGTAGAGTGCGAACTAACAGGAAGGAATGAAAATATCCCGCCGCCGTCGTTATTGATCACTACAATCACAAATGCGTCAACGCCGGAGTCCATTGCCAGTGAATTTACGTCATGCAGGAATGCCAGATCCCCGATGACCACCGTGGTGGACTTCCCATTACCGCGTGCAACGCCGATTGCGGTCCCGAGGGTACCGTCGATTCCACTGGCTCCACGATTGGCAAAGACCTGAAAGGGATGACCACGGTATCGGGCAAACGAATCCATGTCTCGCACAGGCATACTTGCCGCAAGAAAAAGATTGCTCTCTTCGGGGATAAGGCTCGAGACGACCCTGGCAACAGACGGCTCAGTCAGGTCGGACACCAACCCTTGCTCATCCTCCATCAATGAATTCACCAACGTAGATCGTTCGCGCCACGTCTCCCCGTATGTCGTACCTGCATCCTGCTCGCCGTCCCTGTCACCATTCACAGGGCTCTCGACCAACATGCGGCATGTGGTGGCAACATCTCCGATTATCGTGGAATCAAGAGATCGTGTGGGGTCGACTGGAGTTGTTGACGCTGAAATCCTGTATTGTTGGATACTGGAATCGTCCACAAATGCGTATAAGTATTTGGATGTCATCCGATCTCCAAAATGCAGAACCACATCGGGAGAATCGATGACACTATTCCCGGCGAGCCTGCGAGCCTGAAGCAACAAGTCGAAGTTAGGAACGACATTAGGCGACGAAGGCCAGCCAATTCGCAATCCGTTTTGAATATCCGGAAATATTGGATATCCGAAATGTTCTGCCAGCTCCGCTACTGCTTTCTCTTCGTCGTATGACTTAAGTCTTCCAGCAACAACTATTCCCCGGGTGGATTTCCCAAGCGTTGCAGCCAATCGGTTTACATCGTCAGAATCAGGAATTCCAATCGGGCTGGCTACTTTCCAGTCACCGGATGCAATCGCGGAAGCCTCAGCAGCTGTATCCGGGAACGAATTATCCGGATCAACGAGCGGTTCGCGGAACATGCAATTGATATGAACCGGACCGGGACTCGACGACGCTAATGCACGCAGAGCAATTTTCGCTTTGTGGATCGGTTCGTCAACTGAAACGTCCGCCGTCGGTGGAGGCATGTCGATGAACTCCCGAACATATTTGCCAAAAATATTTACCTGATCAATCGTTTGGTTCGACCCGGTGTTTCGCAATTCGGGCGGACGATCCGAGGTGAGCAGTACGATTGGTATGTTGGACATGGAGGCTTCGACGACGGCTGGGAGACCATTCGCTACCGCAGTGCCAGATGTCGTTATCCAGGCGGCAGGCCGACGCGACGCTTTAGCGAAACCAACTGCGGCGAACGCAGATCCCCGCTCATCGTAATGCATCGAAAACGGCGCTCCACTCTCAAATACTGCAATTGCCAGAGGTGTCGACCGTGACCCCGGAGATAAGAAATAGTGCCCCACACCCAGTTCAGATAGCGCGGTCACCAGAGCCCTGGCCCAGCGGCCGTTCATGTGAGGCGGGTCATGCTTCAAGCTCAAAGACCTGCACGAAATCCTGAAGTTTTTGCTCTATTTCGTTCCACTCCGCGACGGGGTCGGAGCCGCCGACAATCCCTGCCCCGGAGTATAACGTGAACGTGTTTGGACTGATCAGGCCGCTCCGAATTGCCACAGCAAACTCTGCTCGCCGCTTGCCGATCCAACCGATAGGACCAGCATACCACCCACGGTCAAACGGTTCGAGACCCTCAATCACCTCCATCGCGTCTACTGTCGGGTAGCCTCCCACGGCTGACGTAGGATGAAGGTCTTTGATAACATCTATGATATCTGTGCTTCGCTGCAGAACTCCCTCGATGTGAGATACGAGGTGTCGTCCCCGACTAAGCATCATCTCTGAAGCTTCGTTGTCAACATGCAGAACGTCGCAATACGAACTAAGCGTATCCTTGATGGAGGTCCTCACGAATTGATGCTCTCGCTGATCCTTTTCACTGTGCAGTAGCTCATCACGCAAAGATTCGTCGTCGGCCTTGTCTTCGCTTCTTGGCCGGGTACCGGCGACGGCTTCGCTGGCAACCTTCCTGTCCGATACCGAAATAAGCCGCTCGGGAGAGGCACCGACGAAAGCATCAGACTTACCGGCCTGGAACAGAAAATGAAAACAGTTTGGTGTTTCGTCCTTCAATCGAAGAAGAACAGCGGCAGCGTCGGGCGTTTTATTCAAAGAAAAGATTGCCTTTCGAGCGAGGACTACTTTTCCGAGGCGTGAACGAGAAAAAGCGGACAGGGACCATTCTACATTCTTTGTCCAACCAGCCGGTGAGGGCATGTCTTCCCTGCCAAGCGTCTTTAAACTGTCGATGGCCAAACGTGCGTCTGTCCGGGGAAGATTGATCGCGGACTCAATGGCTCGATCAATCCCCGATAGTATTTCGTCTTCACGATTGCGATCGGCGGGCATCAGCAAGTTGATAACAAATCTGCTCGAGTGACGATCCGATTGAAGTTCGTACCGGGGAAGGATAAAATTATACGACCTGAACGATGCCCACTCTTCACCTCGTTCTCCGGTCGGATTAAATCGTAATCCGCCATAGATCCTAACATTATCTTCAGATTCGTCGAGGATTTCTTGTATTCTCTCTCTTCCGGTGGAGTAAAAAAAGTTCTCTTCGCCAGCTACCTGAAGAGCGACGCCCGACCCGGCGGAAGCGAAACTCCCATCCCTCGACTTCCAGAAAGTCCGCGCAACTGTCTGCTGAGAAACAAGCCATTCGAGAGGATCGACATACGGCAGACGGATAGAAACCTGGACGACACGCTCTGTCGGTTCCGACGCTCCTAATGAAAAAAGCGACTCTATGCGATTCCGCAGATGAGTAGTCAATACACCGACATCTGCCGAAAGAGCCTTAATTTCTATATTTGATATCTTGAACAAATCTTGAGCTTAGCTTTCGTTTGTAATCCTTAATTAATGTGACTGGCACAACACAGGAACTCTGGATGTATGCCATCAGGATCAATCTTCAATTTACTGATAGCCGTATTCTTGTGAAGAAATGAGTCCATATCGAGGAGTGAGTAATTGTCAAGAATCGTCGACAACAGTACGCGGATAAATCTTCCATGCGTGACAATCGCGACTGTGCGGCCATTGGACTCCTGACGTATCCTTTCGAACGAACGCTTTGCTCTGCGGTGTACATCGGCGATCGATTCTCCACCTTCGACTGATTCCTCGTAGTCGCCATTTGCCCAGTCGGAGCGCATGCGATTAAAGAATACCTCGTTTGCACCGCGAAACGATTGACCTTCCAGTACCCCCCAGCACATCTCCATCAGGTCAGGTAGTTCGACATAAGGCACTGCCGTGTGATGCTTCCGCAATGCGGCCGCGGTTTCTCTCGTTCTCTTCAATGGGCTGCAGTAAATAGTGTCAAGCTTCAAATCCGATAACCGTTCGGCCATCGCGAGCGACTGCCTGCGTCCCTGCTCATTTAATGATTCGTTTACGAGCTGTCCCTGAATAGTGAGGTTCACATTCGCATCTGTCTGCCCGTGGCGGACAATGTAAATGATGGTTTCATCAGACGATTTAGACTCCACTATGCTCTCCACGAAAACACCTTGAGATTCCGACTGTCACTTCCTTCAAGCGTGATACCGTGCAGAGTTGCAATATTCAATATGCGAGACCTTAAAGCCACGTCTTCCAGGCTGAGCCGGTAAACTCGTGATGACAAATATCTGATTGGTTTCTCGAAGAGGCGTCCGAGGATATGCAATCTGATTAACACGAAGAACGCAAGCGCCAAAATTACTGCAAGCACATGTCCATTCTGCGAAATCAGCGAAAGGAATACGACGTAATAAATTCCCTGGAGCGCAATCACATTCAGATATTTTGCCGCAGCGATCAGGATACCCGATGTCAGCGGAGCAAACAAGATCCTCAACAGCGGATAGATGGCGACAAGAGCAACGAGGCTAAATACGGATTCGAACAACAAAAACACTAAGGGCGCCACCCACAGCAGAAGAGATTCAGCTAACGTCAACCCCGCCAACACTTCACCAATAAGAGTGTTGATGGGTGCGACTGACAACACGCCGTCTGCCCACTCCCGCAGTTCATTCTCGCGGATGCTGAATAACGTACCATCAGCGGCTCTGATACCGCGCGGGGTGTCGAGAAACTGAACTTCAACTGGAGATGGACGAAGTGAAATCAACTGATGCTCGGAATTAGTCTCTATCGGGCCAATAGTGCACTAACGAATGCACATAATGCTAGTTTCATTTTTTTTTGAAAGTTCAAGCGAGCTCGTTTCGGGTCACATACCAGTGCCTAACAGCACGAGAGAGGCAATGGCGGCCCCAATACCTAACCAGGTCGATTTTTGAGTCGATTCGCGCCACAACAGCACACCCAGCAGGGTAGCTCCGACAACTATCGAGACGTTGTTCGCGGGAAACACAAACGTCCCTGGAAGAACCTGCAGGGCATTCAAAATGAACACCACAGTTCCCAGGTTGAGAAGTCCCAGCAGAATACCACTGGTCGCCAGCTTCAGCCTGGAGATTCTGCCGCTCGATGGACCGGTACCTTCGTCCTTTTGAATCTGCTGTTTTCGACGAAGGCCAGTCATGACAACGGACAGCAGTGCCGCTGTACCGAACACCATGAAAGACGATGAAAGAATATCGACAGCTCCCAGAAGATGCTCGTTAATAAGCTTCATCATCGTGTCTGAGATGCCCCCGAGGAAAAACACGGCCATCAGAAGTAACGCCGACATTTGATTGTCTATCCGACTGCCTCTGGGTCGCGCTATCAACAAGAATGCAGCAATTGCCAGCAGCAATCCGACTATCTCTGCCACCCCCGGATCTTCCGACCAGAATAACCACGAAGCGGTAAACGGAATGACGACGGAAATGCGAGCAACGCTTAGTGTCATCGCAATACCTGCAACCTCTGTAGCAAACGAGAGCGCATAGAAACCGGCGACAAACAAGACACCCGTGAGTGCGGCTATCACGATCGCTCCGGCATGTCCGAAAAATATGCTGACAGTTCCAGGCTCGGCTAAAAAATACGCGACTGCCGATGCAGTCACGTAGTTAATGGAGATCAGAATTGCCCGAGCAGATCCTTGCATCCGCGTGCTCTTGAATACAACGCCGATGCCAATACTGCAAAGTATTGCCAGTCCGAGGTGAATATAACCTGTCGTCAAAATTGGACTGGTGGTTTGTGCGCAGAAATCGTGTTACCCGACAAGGAATTGCTAGTCTTCGGTAAGGTAATTATAGTACCGAAGCGTCTCAGGAAAGAAGTCCACATCGCGAATTTCAAGGTTCGCCGGGACACTTAAGATCGGGCGTACACTTCCGGTTGTATCTGACCGGATATCATCGTAGTTCACTGTCGCGCCAAATCCATTCGATCTTTTTGCCATATTGAATTGACTGAGCAACACTCTATAGCGTATCGTCACGGTTGATGGGTCGAGGGTGACAAGCTTTTTATCAGATGGAGCTCCTCTCACAACGACCTCCACATCTACCTCTCCTCCGGTAAATTCTCGCGCCACTGCGGTCAGTGTCACCTCTTCAACGCTAGCATGAACTAGCCCTGCCAACGTGTCGGCGAGTCGCACAGACAGGTTGAGAGAATCGCGTAAACCAGTCTCGGTAACTTCCACGGTCGGCCAGTATTCGAGTGATTCAATGATTGACGCCCCTCCGGTCACTTGAACGGAATCAGGAAATACGGATGGTGGAGTGACAAATTCAAACAACTGCTGAGGCTTGATGTCAGCACGCACGCGCACAGGAACCATTTTTGTCACCTTTGTTTCCAGCTGGGGCACATACAATCGTGGCGTTACGGATTCCAACCTGACATCCTTCGGGAGATTGAGATCGGCCACCTGAAAATCAACTTCTCTTTGTGACGCATCGATCTCAATGGCAGGCCGATTGTAGTAAAGTTGAAATAACCCTACACCCTCGCCTACGACCTGCACGCGGACCGTTGAGGGCGGCAGCGAGGTCAGCACCTCATCAGGGTTCACATTGACGACCCTGGTTGGGATGTTCAACACAAGTGGGTAGGAATCCTGCATGGAAAATGCAAACCACAGCAACGCTGAAACGAGGAGGCAGATAACCACGACGGGGGTCTTACTGGCACGTTCGTCATCGTGCGGTCCGTAAGAATTACCTTTGGCCAGAATGGCACGCAACCGTGCGAGGACTGGGCTACCGTCACTCATTTTCCTAACCGGTGATGGGCTGAAGTGTGAAAGTCTTTCGACGCATCGGATCGGCGTTTGGTCCCTTGAATCCCTGTCATTCGTACCA
>CBDUKH010000123.1:0-10549 GCA_965367755.1 uncultured Rhodothermales bacterium | reverse complement strand
ATATCTTTTGAGTTTTGAATCGTTCGATCGCATGACTTTGACAATCATTGCAACACCCACAGCGAGGACAAGAAACACAATAATCCACAGCCAACCTGGCAGCGATGCAATGCTTTCAATCGTAGGCTGGTATACCGCATCACTCAATAGTTCTGTCTGATCACGAAGAATGAAGAGAACAGAGAGGACGGCGAGGCCGAGCATTATGACGTCGACGATACGATCAAGAACCACTGTGCCGACGACACTGGAGAAAGCAACTTTTTCTCGTCGTGAAACAAGACCCGACTTCACAACTTCGCCAATCCGGGTGGTCACATTGTTGATCATGTAACCGACGATCAGGGCCCCGAACATGGTACTCATAGGAAACCGTTGTCCTCCATGGCCCGGTACCGCCTGAAGGAAAATTGACCAGCGCCAGGCTCTCAACCAATGACTGATCAGCGTCACTATCACCAGCGGAATCAGCCAGATATAGTTCGCTGACGACAGCACATTGACCAGCTCTGAAGAATCGATTCCCCTGAGTGCGAAGTAAAGCAGAAGGATCGCGAGGAGAAACGGACCTACCGTGCTAGCTATTTTCTTGAGACTGGGGATGAGGGGCATCAGGTGGCGTCGCGCCAATATTTAAAATTCAGGACCGCAGGTCAATCACTTCCGTGCCGTCGGGCGGGGTGAACGTGAAAGTATTGTCCAATAGCTCTGGATTGATTTCGATGCTCTTCAGGCCAAACGTCATTTCGGTTTCGTTTGCGTCAAGTAGCTTGAGCTTGGTAATCACCGTATCCGATTTCCGAACCCAGAGAGTCACATGTGTGAAAAAGGAGTCCGTAGCTTTTGGTGACAAGGACAAAACATAATGAGCGCTACCGTCGACTGTCTCGGACGACATCCCATCGACGGCATATCTTTCGTCGAAATGGAAGAAGAATTTGTTTATCGAGAAGGTCGTTTCATCTTCCACATAGTCGTTAATTAGCAGTTGGGCTTGAGACTCGGTATACACCCACGTCGCAACACCATCAGTGATGATTGTCTGATCTCCGGATTCGACACGATACATATCTCCCTGCAATGTCAGGATTCCGGAGGTCTGTTGCGACTGGTCCATGAATGACGACGACATCGTTTGAGTGAACTGTGCACGGAGCGCATCTACCGACTCGTAGGCAGATTTGAGTTGGGCGATGACCTCATCTCCCGATTGACCCTGTGCTGTCAGTGGGGCCACAAACACGAGCGCGGCAATAAATAGACTATACTTTTTCATAACAATCCGTGATCATCAGTATTTGATTCCAAACAAAACCGATCATGTCAAATTTTGTGCCCGAACGGTAGAAGTCAGCCAAACGCAACGCATTTAGAGTTATTTAACCAGAGAAGCTCTAAAAGCGTCCAGTAATGCCTCAATATCCTGCTTTGAATTGTACAAGTGGGGAGAGACGCGAACGGCGTCGCTTCTTAACGAAACGCTTATTTTCCGAGCCTGCATTTCGTCGATCAATTTTTCTCTGTTTGCGTTAGCTGGCAACCGGACGCCAAAAAGATGTCGTGCTTTGTTCTCATCTGGTACTGCGAAGCCAAGACTGGTGAGTTCTTCAAATGCATCGGCAGTTAGCATACGGCAGTGCGATTGGATAAGGTCGGTACCCCATTCATGTACTTGCTGTAGCGCTTCAACAAACATAGGGAGAAGCAGCCCTATGCCTCGCTCGCCGACGTCAAAACGAACGGCGCCATCTGCATATGAATCTGTATAGTTGACGAGGCCCGAAAATTCCCGACTATTCCGTCGTGCGATCCAGTTTTCTTCCAATGGAATACCATCGGCGAAGGCAGGGCCGTAGTATGCTGCGCCCATTCCCATCGAGCCCGTGAGCCATTTGTACCCAGCACAGATAACTGCATCCGGCTGGGCATCATCGAAACCAAGATCAAGTGCCCCGACTGATTGAGTCCCATCGATTATAAACTTCGCGCCAACGTCACGAGCTCGCTTTCCAATTGCCGGAAGATCAAAGAGTGTTCCATCAGTCCAGTGGATATGCGGGATCGATACTGCCACCGTTGATGTAGTGAGTGACTCCAGCAGGCGGGAGTTCCATTCTCTTGAAGCTGATGGTCCTGTCGGTCGGCGAATTGTGTCGATATCGCACCCGGTTCTCCGTGCGAATCGTCGCCACGAGTAGACGCTACTTGGGAATTGCTCTTCGATTATCACCACTTTCTGTCCGGGCGACGCCGTCATATTCGTGGTTAATGTGGCAAAGCCATACGATGTCGATGGAATGATGGCTACACGATCTGGTGTATTGTTTCCGAGTATTCTGGAGAACAATGAGCGAACCTGATCGGCCGGCTCAAAGAAGTCGTCGACGCCGAGATTCGCTGGATACCTTTTCGCTATCAGAGCTTTTTCCGCGGCCGCCTCAACACGCTTTGAAAGCGGCGACGTGTACGCACAGTTGATAAAGTGAACGTCATCGGGCAGGCTAAAGAGGTCGCGGTAATTCTCCATTACAGTTGGCACTCTCAGATGATAACTTGTGGCACGAATCAGTGACTTCAGTCTATAACAATGAAGCTGAATGTGAGATCGACAGAAAATGCGCCGAATCGAACTACACGAAGGTAACTCGCAGACACATTGGAATTGATGAAAGTTGTATCAGGAGGGCAGACAGGCGTCGACCGCGCTGCGCTCGACGTTTGCAGGGACCTGGGTATACCAACCGGGGGATGGTGCCCGAGAGGACGCCGCGCCGAAGACGGACGTATACCTGCTATTTACGAATTAAAAGAGGCTACAAGTCCGAATTATGAAGTGCGGACCGAGTGGAATGTCAGGGATTCTGATGCCTCACTGGTGATATCTAGTATCAGACCGACAGGAGGGACCCTGGCTACGTTGCAGTTCGCAGAAAGACATTCCAGGCCATTCTTGCTCATCAACCCGAAAGTTCATGGCGCACCAGAAAGGGTATTGCGATGGTTGGACACGGTCTCTCCTGTTGTCCTGAACGTCGCAGGCCCTCGTCAGAGCGAAGTCGCTTCCGCATATCAGGAGGCATTGGAACTGCTTTATGCTGTCCTCACGCACGTTCGCAGGTAACGTGTTTACGCGGCTCGCGGAGTTAGCTTGTTAAACCGTGTAGAGCCTAATTGATTTCAATGCGAATCTCGCGTCCGTTCTCCTGCATTCTGAGAACCTCGATCTTCGATTTAAGCTCGTGTAGTTCCGATTCCAGTTCGGTTTCCAACTCCAAACCGCGCAATGCCATGATCCGGGCTCGCTCTACCTCCAGTTCCGGGAGCTGTTCGACTCGAATGTGCCGATGTACGTGCCTTTTTGTCTGGCTGTCGCACTTATGCACGCTCTCGGCGATCACAGGATCGTCAGCTTGCCTGGGATAGTGTTGCGTGAAGTAGGTTGCGAAATTGAGTGTGAACAGTGCACCGGCAATTGACAGTAGAATCTTTACCGGTACGTGCAAGAGTGCCTGGAACATGGAGCCGCCTCCCATTAGAATAGACTGTGTTGATTACAGCTAGAACGCGGGCGGACCGATGTTATTGTTTGCGAGGGTGGGGCGACGCAAAAAAATTATTTTCGTAGTGTCGCCGAGCTGAACTTCTCAAGATCAACCTGCTCCTTTTGATGCCAGCACCACATGTCCTGACACGGGAACCGGTTTTCATAGAGTGCGCGGCCAATTATCACCGAGTCGACGTTTCGCGGGCATTCCAGCTCTAGCGATTTCAGATCGCGGTACGAACCGATACCGCCCGATGCAGAAAACTTCATTCTCGGGATCTGTTTAGCGACCGCGGCAAGAGTGCCAGCATCGTAACCGCTCAATTGATTGGTCGCTTCTTTGTCACGCACAACAATTCGTCTTGAGCCAGCGGCGTACGCGTCGTTGACTCGAGCGGCCAGATCATCAATCTTGTCCTGCGGATTGGTCAGGTCGGCCGTCGTCGCAAAATTAAGAAGCAGGCAGAGTTGTGTGGCCGGATGCTCATCGAGTAAGGCCAGTCTGTCATCTTTAGAAAACTCGTCTTCACGAACGATCACCCTCGCCACATTCGAATGATCCAATGCTTCGGTGATGGTATCAACCGTGAAACGAGCCTCTAACTGTATCGGAATGTCCAGGCACCGAGAGATCCTGCTGATTGAGTCGAAATCAATCTCGTGAGTGCCGTCCAGAGATCGTTGATCAATCAGATGGATGACAGCTGCGTTTTGCACTCGCCACAGACGGGCTGTCTTTATCGGGTCGGCGAATGAGCATTCGTCCCCAGAGCGTGGCCGGCCGAGGTAGTCTACAGCCTGGCCATCCAGAAGATTTATGACGGGTACAACTAGCATGAACGTTTTTTACCGATGCGTCCTGTCAACCTGTACCCAAAATTCAAGTTCCACAGGCGGTGTTCCATTTCCCCGATTTCTCATGCGCAGCGTTTTGTCGCGGTGATGGCATATCGTAAGTTATCGGCCCCGTACATGCGTTTGCAATCATTTTCCCGCTATTTGATGTCCAGCGAAAAGACTTTCAAGAGATTACTGGTTACCTCGGCGTTGCCGTACGCCAATGGCCCAATTCATATTGGCCATATCGCAGGGGCTTATCTGCCCGCTGACATGTATTGCCGCTACAATCGACTGAAAGGGCGCGATGTCGTATACATCTGCGGTTCGGATGAGCACGGGGTCGCCATAATGATTAAGGCCCGGCAGGAGGGAGTTAGTCCGCAGGCCATTGTCGATGCCATCCATCCCCAGATAGAGAAAACATTCCGTGCATTCGGGATGAGTTTCGACCACTACGGCCGAACCAGTTCCGAAATTCATGCACGTACCACGACTGATTTCTTTAACCATCTGAATGCGAAGGGCACGTTTGTAACGCGCACGGAAGAACAGCTGTATGATCCGGAAGCAGGTATCTTTCTGGCTGATCGGTTCGTGACAGGCACATGTCCGCATTGTGGTTACGAAAATGCTTACGGTGATCAGTGCGAGAATTGTGGAAACTCTCTAAGTCCGACAGAGCTTATCAACCCTCGCAGTACAATAACCGATGTCCAGCCGGAACTGCGAGAGACGACCCACTGGTACCTTCCTTTGGGAGACTTTCAGGACCGGCTCGCAAAATGGATTGATTCCAAAGACGATTGGAAGCCGAACGTGACAGGACAGGTCAAGAGTTGGTTGGAAGATGGCCTGCGCGAACGAGCAATCACAAGAGATGTACCATGGGGAGTACCTGTGCCCAAAGCAGCGGCTGATGCTGCGGGTATTGATGTCGAAGGCAAAGTGTTCTACGTGTGGTTCGACGCACCCATCGGATACATTTCTGCTACACGAGAATGGGCGCAAGGAATTGGACAGCCGGACTTGTGGAAGACATACTGGCAGTCCGACGATACCAAGTTGGTTCATTTCATCGGAAAGGATAACATCGTCTTTCACTGTTTGATGTTTCCTGCCATGCTCATGGCACATGGCGACTACGTTCTTCCGGAGAATGTACCCGCGAACGAGTTCCTGAATCTCGAAGGCCGCAAGCTGTCTACCAGTCGCGGCTGGGCCATCTGGTTACATGAGTACCTTGAAAAGTTCGACGCCGATCTCCTTCGGTTTGCCCTGGCCTCAACCTTACCGGAATCAAAGGATTCAGATTTTAGCTGGAGCGATTTTCAGGCCCGAGTCAACAATGAGCTTGCCGACGTGTTTGGTAATTTTGTCAACAGGACAATGACTTTCGCTCACAGGTACTTCGACGGAGTCGTGCCAGACCTTGTCGATCCGAATGAGCTCGACAGAGATATCATCAGTCAGTTGAAAGCCTTCCCGGACCTTATCGGGCGTTCCTATGAGAGTTACCGCTTCCGGGAAGCCGTATTCGAAACGATCTCACTGGCCAGACTCGGTAATCGATATTTTAATGACACCGAGCCGTGGAAAACGGCGAAGTCAGACATGCAGCAATGCGCGAACACCATCCATATCTCGCTTCAGATTTGTGCCGCGCTAGCCATCCTCACAGAACCTCTCATGCCCGAGAGTTCTCGGAAATTAAAAGCGATGCTCAACCTGCATGGAACGGCCAGCAGCGAAGCAGACGCTACTCGGGATTCGTCCCGTATAGGGTGGGATGATGCTGGCAACATGATTCTCAAGGAAGGCAGCACGCTCGCCGAATCAGAAATCCTTTTTGAGAAGATTGAAGATGAAATCGTGGAGGCACAGGTACAGGCCTTGAAAACCGCAGCCGAATCAGCTGCAGATGCGGAGGATCCGGCAGGTCCATCGTTTGCTCCTGTCAAAGATGAGATAACCTACGATGACTTCGCAAAGCTTGACCTGCGTGTGGGGACCGTGCTTGCAGCAGAGAAAGTCCCCAAGACCGACAAGCTGATTCGACTCGAAGTCGATCTTGGTTTTGAGAAGCGGCAGATCGTGTCCGGAATAGCCAATCACTTCGATCCCGAAACTTTGGTGGGGCGGAAGATAATTGTCGTCGCTAACCTGGCACCTCGAAAAATACGGGGCCTTGAGTCCAACGGAATGTTGCTTAGCGCTGAAGGACACGACGGGATGTTAACACTGCTCTCCGCAGACAGTAACGACGGAGCAACAATAAGCTAGACGCCCGAACGCAATCTCAAGAGTCTCTAGCGGTTGCTATTGAATAATAGAAATTCTGCTTCAGCAGTCTGTCCGAAACCTGTCGTGGCACCGCGACTCTTCAGCTCCTCATCGACAAAAACAGAGACCGTCGATTTTCCAAAGCGATTATCGTCGTGGCATGTTGCGCTCACTGCAGCATTGAACAAGTCGTCTGTGCCGGCTACGCGAACGGTGAACGCTTCCTTACTCCAGGGAAGAGCGGTCGAAACGGTTTTGATAGATCGGTCGATTGTGACATAGGAAATGCTGCAGTTCGAGTACGTTCCAGTCACCTCGTAGGCAACATCGAAGAACTCAACTTTAGAAAGCGCGAACGTGTCAGAATCAAAGTCGCGGCTGTCACAGGCAGAAAGTCCAAAAACGAGGAGTGCAGGCAGAATCAAGTTCTTCATGGCAGTGCAAATTATGTGCAGGGGTGATGGAAGTGAACCATTACGCACCGGAATGTCAATAATGTAATTGCTGGATGGCATTGATGCACGGCTGAACGGACAAAAACGGGACTCGAAAATACCCTTTGGTACTCGGCTGGAATCGACTACCTTGATTTTACTATCGTTCCTTCCAAAGCGGTGCCTACCATGCAGCTACACAGAATACTTCCTGTTTTCGTCGGATTATTCCTGTTTTCAATACAGTTCTCAGCAAATGCCCAGTTTCAGTGGCCGGACAATCCGGAGAACCTCAAAGTGCTGCCCGAGGACATTTCGAGCCAGCAGCTGGGAGCGATTATGCGTGGATTCACCAGTGCGCTGGGGGTCCGCTGCGAACACTGTCACGACGATCGGAACGGGTCAAGACTCAGCGAAATGGACTTCGCATCGGATTTCAAGGAGACCAAACAAACGACCCGTGTTATGCTACGGATGGTTCGGACATTAAATACAGAACTCCTGGCACCGCTCGGGGAGGACGGTCATGAAGTTGTGCAGGTCACCTGCGTAACCTGTCATCGCGGGTATATGAAGCCGGTGATGGTTCAAGACAAGTTTCGCGAGACGCTGGAAGCCGAAGGTCTACAAGCTGCGATTGCGGAGTATCGCGAAATGAGGGAACGATACTATGGTAGCTTTGCCTTCGACTACACTTCGCGACCACTTAATGCACTCGGATATGAATTGCTTGGCGAGGGTCAAGTGGACAACGCGATTAGCGTTTTCAGATTGAATGTCGAGATGAATCCAGACGAGTCAAACGTCTACGATAGTCTCGCAGAAGGCTATCTTGCTCGAGGAGATGTTGAGCTTGCAACTATCTTCTATCAAAAAGCCCTGGAGCTCAACCCGGCCAATCGTAGTTCTCTCGAGGCACTGGCGAAGATCCGTTCAGATCAGGATGCCCAGTAGATCTCTGGCTACTGGACGTCTGCGGCAATAGTTGTCGGGAGATGGATCACCCGGATAGTCGTCGGACTGATATTGTTGCCAGTAAGAGGAGTGACTTCGTTCACATAAATTTTTGTGCCGTCGGGACTCACAGCGAGGTCATTGGGGAGAGAAAAAGTTGACTCCGTGACACTGCCATCGTCGTGGCCACGAGAGCCGCTGCCGGCAATAAGCGATAGCGACCCTGTCAATGAAAGTTGGTAAATCCTGTTGGCACCTCTTCCGACAACGTAGAGGACACCGTTTGCGAAGAGAATATGTCCGTTGTTGCCACCGGGGATGGTGGCAAAAATAGAAGCGTTACCAGAGTCATCGACCTGGATAATATTTCCATTGCTGAAGTTGGCTACATACAGATTTCCGTCGTTGGCCAGCGTAATTCCATTAGGACAGTTGAAGAGTGTTCCTGATGAGAACACGGTAGAGACGCCAGCATTTGTAACCGATTGAATCGTGTTGTTTCCACAGTTGGCAACGAAGAGGTTATCTGACGAATCGACGGCGATACCGACCGGACCATTGATACCGCTGGAAGTGAGTGTCGTCGCTGCACCGGAGGGGGAAATCCGACTGATAAATCCGCCTGTGATGTTCGACTGAAGTAGATTTCCCTGGGAATCTAATGCGTTTCCGGAGGCACCGTTTAGACCGGTGGTAAAGACGGAAACATCTCCTTCGGGACTGATTTTCTGAACGGTCGTACCGCCACCGTTCAGGTCAAGTCCGAAATCGGCGGCATAAATATTTCCTGCGGCGTCTACTTCCATTCCGCCGGTTCCGATTCCAATACTTTCGACCAACGTTCCAACGTAGAGTACCTGCGTTAACGAAAAGGCGGGCGAAAAGGAGGAGAGGCTGTTGTCTGCAACGGTGACTCCATCGGCGACACTCAGGACCACGGCGACATAGTCGATGAGTTCCCGGATTGCGCTACCATTCGAGTCGTTGCTTGCAGCAGAGAGCCGCGTTGTACTTGCACCAGTCGGAATGCTCATGTAGTTCGACGATGCAACGGCCGATGCCGCGGCTACGTCAAAATCATCTTTTTCGGAATCTCGTACAATGATGACGCGATACTCGGAGATGCCATTCTCCGTCGTCGGTCGCGTGAACGATAAACTAATATCGGAGGCGTCAGCAGCATTTCCGGCGTCGATTGCAGAAAGGTTTAAAGCGGTGCCTGCGGCTCCCGAGGGGGCATCGGTACCGATATCGCAACTGCACAGGATGACTGACAGGAAAAAAATGGTACCGAGGTGTCGGGGCTTAGGCATGTCATATTTGGTCAGGTGAGTCGTCAAGCAAGATATACGGCTCGAATCGATAGATCAGGGTCGTAATTGGTGTATGGGTCTGGCACTGCCCTTGAATGACGGAATTGAAAATAGCGATAAAGCGTCGGGATCAGTCGATATCCGCCCGTAAATAACTAACAAAGCAGTTTACTCAGCCGATACCAAACGGGCACCGCCATCACTATCTCAACTTGTCTATCATCTCCACCAGAAAATGCACGGAAACGCCCAGACAACAGAGTCTATTTCCAGCAATGGTGTTGCAAAAGGCGCTTCCAGCACCAATGGAAGTCTGCCGCCCGATAATTTGGATCTGGCGGAGAAGGTAGTCAGCAAATTGCAGATTAAGCGCTCGATTGATTCAATCAAGGGATCCGGGCTGCTCGAGCAAGTACATGGCCAGGGCACGAGAGTGTACGTCGAGCGAGTCCGACTCCTAAAGAGAGTAGTTGATGCCGTACTGGCTTTCTTTGCCTTGATGGTTGCTGCGCCGTTAATGATCGGCATCGCGATAGCGGTGCGCATTGATTCGCCGGGACCAGTCTTGTATACGCAGCGGCGCCTTGGACTCAGGGGTTCTTTTTTTCAGGCACTGAAGTTTCGAACAATGTGTATCGACGCAGATGAGCGACTACAGGCTCTGCTGGAATCCGACCCTGAAATCAAGAAAGAGTTCGATACCTATCACAAGATCGAAGAAGATCCTCGTGTCACGCGCATCGGCAAATTCCTGCGCAAGCACAGTCTCGACGAGCTGCCACAGCTTATCAATGTTTTCAAAGGAGAGATGGCTCTCGTAGGTCCTCGTGCCTACCTGCCATTTGAAATCGCCAAGATGGACAGTCCACGGCTCAATGAATTAATGAAAGTCACACCGGGCCTGACGGGCTTCTGGCAAGTGGCTGGCCGGAGCACGGTATCATTTGATGAGCGGATCGATATGGACATGTTCTACATCCACAATTGGTCGGTCGGCATGGACTTCTATATCCTGATCAACACGGTCTGGATAATGCTTTTCTCTCGCGGCTACGGATCGTCGTAGCCACCAGCACGTCATTCTACCACCACACCGTCATTCCACCACTTCTCCGTCATTCCCATGAAGATGGGAATCCATCATGGGCAGTGGGCGATCGAAATGGAGTGACGCGCAGGCAGTC
>CBDUKH010000122.1:0-10805 GCA_965367755.1 uncultured Rhodothermales bacterium | reverse complement strand
GGCGACCCAGCAAGCGCACAACATTCACCATAGTTCCCAATGTGATGGTCGCGCTTCAAATCTAGTTGTGATATGAATAGGATTACACTTTTACTAATCCTCGCGGTCGCCTGCTCGTCGTTGTCTTCAGCGCAAGAAGTCGATCTACCGGGTGCGGCTTCGATTCGAATCGGCTGGTTACTCACTGCAGGAGAGGGGTACGTCGACCGCCCTGTTGTTGAGGGTGCAGGCGCATATCGCGTTCTGTCCGGTGATGGCGAGAGCCCGACTGTTTATGCCACGGGGTCTGCCGCTGTTAGTATTGGGGATGCCTTCGCCGAAAGAACTCTCTGGAGTTTCAGGTTTGCTGCCGGATCTGAAATTCTTTTTCCTGTTGGTCCAGTCTACCTCGCTACCTTTGCACAGGGAGGATACCTGACGTCGCTGAAGGAAGATGAGAGGCACGGTGTCTATGGGCGTTTCGGAGCTGGCGTGCGAATTGAATCGGGTCGGCTTATGTATTCTGTCGACCCTGTTTCAGTAACTATTCTCCCGTTGGCTGACAACAGTGGAGCCGATGCCTCGCGCCTTGCCATCGAAGTAGGAGTGATTCGGATTGGACGGAAGTTGTGAACTCATGAATGTTCTTCTTTTTGGCGGCACCGGTATGGTTGGCACCGAGGTGCTCCATCTTTGCTTGCGCAATCCAAAGGTGTCGCGAGTCGACAGTGTAATAAGATCCGGCCAGGAAATATCCCACGAAAAGCTTACAGAGCATAGGCTTGAGGACTTCCGTAACATCGGCACACTAGCGTCAGTTGTCGGCCGCGCCGACCTTTGTATCTACTGTGTAGGAGTCTACCAGGGAATGGTGTCTGAAGAGATATTCTGGGAAGTGACCGTTTCGTACCTGCATCATTTACTCGAGGTCCTCGAGCACGAGAATGCAAATCCACGCTTCTGTCTGTTCAGTGCCCAGGGTGCCGATCCTTATGAAAAGAAGCGCTCTCCACTTTTCGCAAGGGCGAAGGGTCGAGCCGAAGTAAGACTAACTGAGTCGTCGATTTCAGAATCTTACATCTTTCGACCGGGTTTTATTAATCCGGGCAGGAAGGCAGCCAAATCCAGGATACCGGTTTGGCTTGCGCGGCCTATCTATAAACTCTTTCCGTCGATAGGGGTAGATGCAGTTGACCTCGCCGGGGTGATGCTGAACGTAGGCCTGAATGGAAGCGACCGAAAAGTGTTTGAGAATCGCCATATCAGGGAGTACCAACATAAGTTATAAAGGGGTAAAGATGAGTCGTCGACTGTTGATTAGTTTTATGCCAGTATTTCTTCTCGCGGGCAGCATCTCCGCTCAAGAAGTACCGCGAGACAAATTTATTTCAGTGACAGAACTAGCGCCTGACATTCAACTGGACATGGCGTACTATGGCGCCGACAATTTTGTTGGCGCTCGTATCAATGGATATGACGAACCGGTTTGTCTTTTATCAATACCTGCTGCAGAAGCGCTTGGCAAAGTACACGAAGAACTGAAGGAGTTCGGCTTGGCATTGAAAGTCTTTGATTGCTACCGACCGCAGCGGGCAGTGGACCACTTTGTGTCGTGGGCGAGCGATGTAGACGATCAGGCAAAGAAGGTGCAGTATTATCCTGAGGTAGAAAAGAGTCGAGTGTTCAAACTTGGTTACGTAGCCACGAAGTCGGGACACAGCAGAGGGAGTACTGTTGACCTTACCATTGTTGAGCTTGATAAAGGACCCAGCGGCCCGTTTCAAGATCGTACAGAGGATTGTCGTTACGGCGATGATACGGATCCGCGCGAGTTGAACATGGGCACGGGGTATGATTGCTTCGACCCGCTATCACACACGGAGAATCCGCACGTTGACGCGGAGGCGCGTCGAAACAGACTGTTACTTCGCGCAATCATGGAGAAATATGGTTTCGACAATTACTCCAAAGAATGGTGGCACTTTACGTATCGAAATGAACCGTTTCGTCAGGAGTATTTCGATTTCCCAGTTGCGTGGAAATAGCCGGTGACTGGAGCATCATAGCCATTCTCCAACATCTTCAGCAAATCTGATCAAGGCTAGATGCAGAGCGGTTCATTATCCCGCCCGGCCACAATGCTCTAAATGCGCGTTTTGGCGGACTACGGTACACGTGGGCCAGCGTATCAATACAATCCAGCCCGGAAATTTGGACAAAAAAGGAGCGGATGAATGACCACTACAGTGTAACAGTCGATTCACCCGCTCAGTTGCCGTCATCCACTACGGCGTATCCATGCAGTAATAGGTGTAAGTAGGACTTACTGCGAAGGAATTTTATTCACAAGTATCGTTGCGATGTACTTATGTACTTGAATGTCGGACAACGTTACAGTCTGTAGAGAAAAAAGTTGGTTGACGGGAATTATCTTGCGGAAGGGCATAGACGCTCGTTTTGGTGTTTCTGTACAGTTTGACCCCGGTTTTTCTATGGCAATGTTCGTCCCCCACGGCCACAAGCAGGCAGCAGTATTGAATATTTTGACAAATGGCGATCGTTTTTTGCTCCTGAAACGGTCAAGAGAGCCCAATAAGGGAAGATATACTCCAGTGGGGGGTAAAATGGATGCCTTTGAATCACCCGCAGAAGCGGCAATTCGCGAAACACTTGAAGAAACCGGCATAAAAGTTTCCAATCCGGTTTTTCGCGGGGTACTTGTAGACAATTCGCCTACCATCTATAACTGGATATGCTTCGTCTACACTTCCGAAATTGAGTACCAGGAACCCGCGAGCTGCCCAGAAGGAACGCTTGAGTGGATTTCGTCCGACCAATTGGAGAAACTCCCGACTCCGGTTACAGACATGTTTATATACAGTTACATATTGCGCGATCAGCCTTTCGTATTTAACGCCATCTATGACGAGTCGCTTACTGTGCAATCCATCGTAGAAGACATATCTGGCATTCGCATTTTTTCAGGCGACGAGTGAATGAAGGGCACGACATGACGAACCGAGCGCGAATCTTTCGCTTGAGCTAAAGCGCTCCCACGTAGCTGTAACAGGTCGAGGAGTTCAACCGTATATGTATTTGATACGTTTGGTCCACCCTTCCCATTGCAAGAGATGCTAGAATTAGTCGCTCTAATTTTCGAGGATGATACCGCTGCGCTGAGTCCCGCCGAAGCGGATTCTGTCAGTCAACGGGCCTCAACCGAAGTTATCCACCTCGCCTGCAGTCATGACTACCGGAATGAGACTGCTGCTATCCGTCTCTACATGAAAGAGACGGGATCAACACTTCGCCAGTCGATTCAAGCTGTTGACATTCTCAAATCGCTTAGACCTGCTTAAGCGTACCTCCTATCGATTTGTCTGCATTCGGTGCGGTCGCATTTGTCAGCATTTACAGATGATCGAGAGGCTCACCGTACCGACCACTCAGGTTGAAATCGAAAGGACTTAATAGATAGGACTAGAAATCCAATCTGGTTTCAATTAGCTTGCTACCAGAGGGAAATTCACGCGCGTCCCGGTATAGTGAGTAATTTCATCTCGACCGATTGATACTCTCCATCATTTCACTTGAAAGGACATCATCACCAGTATCTCTGAATGGATTACTACGACAAACGAGAAAATGTAAAATCGTATATCAAGATGTCGGAGGGCTACGATGGGAAAATTCTGGTCAAAGCTCTGCGAGAACACCTTCCGGAGAATTCTTCTTTGCTTGAGTTGGGGATGGGACCGGGAAAGGATCTGGATCTTCTAGCGCGGCACTTTCAAGTCACAGGTTCTGACAAGTCTCAACAGTTCCTGGATCTCTATCGATCGAGAAATCCTGACGCACGATTGCTCAAGCTTGATGCGCACACTATTCGTACCCGAAAGCGATTTGATTGCATCTATTCGAACAAGGTTTTGCATCATCTTACCATGCGGCAGCTGGCGCGCTCGTTTGAACACCAGTACGACATCCTGAATGAAGACGGTCTCGCGATGCATTCATTCTGGTACGGTGAAGGTGAAGAAAGACATCACGGCCTCAGATTTACATACTATACTGAAAGCGATATTATCGGTATCATTTCTGAAGTTTTCGACGTGGTAGATATTGCGCGCTATCAGGAACTGACAAAGGACGATTCCTTTTATGTTATCCTGCGAAAGCAACCCGAGTAATCCTGTTCTACGATCCTTTCTAATAGTCATTTCTAAGACTCTATGCGTTTATTTGTAGTCCCGATTTTACTTTTACCAATGTTGTTCTCTTCGTGTATGGTTGACAAAGCGGATCGCGTTACGAAATTGATGGCAGCATATTCGGGTGAAGATGTCCCGGGTGCCGCAGTTTCTGTAATCATTGACGGTCAAAAGGTACTTCATCGTGGATATGGAATGGCAAATCTGGAAGATGCTATTCCAGTTGATTCAGAAACGAACTTTCGACTAGCGTCCATTACAAAGCAGTTCACAGCCATGTGCATCATGATGCTGGTCGAACGCGGTCAGTTAAGCTACGAGACTACACTCTCTGAGCTGTATCCCGAAATGCCCGAATACGGCAAGGACATTACGGTTCGTCACATCTTGCAACATAATTCGGGGCTTATCGACTACGAAGATCTCATTCCTGATACGGCTACAGTTCAAGTGCATGACTCAGACGTGTTGTCAATGATGATCAACGAGACAGACTCGACATACTTCGCACCAGGTACCGCTTACAGCTACAGCAATACAGGGTATGCGGTACTGGCGATGATCATCGAGAAGTTGTCCGGTAGCTCGTATCCGGAATTTCTGAAGTCTAACATATTTGATGTTTTAGGAATGGACGAAACCATTGCATTTGTTGACGGGGTCAACACGGTCCCGAACCGGGCATTGGGATACACGGTCGAGGAAGATTCTATCCGGTTTACCGACCAAAGTCTCACGAGTGCTGTACTCGGAGATGGAGGAATCTATTCGTCCATAGAGGATCTGTTCCTCTGGGACCAGGCACTCTACACCGATACACTCGTCTCATATGAATCCTTGCAAATGGCTTTCACGCCGGGTATGGAAATATACGGATTCGGTTGGCGCATCGATGACTTCGAGGGACGCAAGCGATACAGACACTCAGGGAGTACAAGTGGGTTTCGCAATTTCATGACCCGATTTCCTGACGACAAGATGACAGTCATCGTATTGACGAACCGTGCCGGACCCGACGTGCGTCCGTTGGGAGAGGAGATAGCGAAGATTTATTTAGACTAGCCCATATGGAACGTCTTCTGACTGAAATAAGGGGTTGCCAGATTTGTGCAGCAAGTTTAGCTGCCGGGCCACGTCCGGTTGTGCAAGCTCACCCGGATGCCAGAATACTCATCGCCGGCCAGGCTCCTGGTCGGAGGGTTCATGAATCAGGCATACCCTTCGACGATCCGTCTGGAGAGAGACTGCGCTCCTGGACGGGGCTGGATCGGGAGCTTTTTTACGACCCGCACATCACCGCTATCATTCCGATGGGCTTCTGCTATCCAGGTACGGGGAAGTCTGGTGATTTGCCGCCGCGGAAAGAGTGTGCACCTGCTTGGCGGAGCAAATTGCTACAGAAAATGACTTCGTTGCAGCTTACGCTCGCAATTGGCACATACGCAATTCGATATCATATCCCGGCGTCAAAAGGGAATGTGACATCGACCGTAGCAAATTGGGAAGAATATTTTCCGGGAATCGTGCCTTTGCCACACCCAAGTCCAAGAAACGTGGGATGGTTCAAACGCAATGCATGGTTCGAAGATGAACTTCTACCTGTCTTGCGCTCGAGGATCTCTGAAGTTCTCGGACGACCCGATCCAGTGCAGGAAATTCTGGAGACGACCCCGGATGGGGCGCCGCCAGCGTGAATTGGAAAATGAGTCATGACATTGAAGAAAAGGAAGGACTGTAGGTGAGATTGCAATGGGATTAACCAGACGGCGATTTGTTTATGGCACACTCACCTCTGTCGGTCTCGGCTTTGCCGGACTCCATTCGTTGTCTGGATGTGCCCTTACGAGAGAGCGAGTCGCTATTGGATATGGGTCTCCAATACCGGACCCGGAAGGTATTCTGAATTTGCCTCAGGGCTTCAGGTACAAGATCATTTCACGCGCTGGCAGTCGAATGAGCGACGGGCTCATCGTTCCTGCCATGCCGGATGGGATGGCTGCATTTGCAGGACAGCCCGGAAAAACGATCCTTGTCAGAAACCACGAAGTCTCATCGAATCAGCCGGCTACGAGCGGCGCCTTCGGTGCAAACAACGAGTTGTTGACAGAAAGCATCAAGAGTATGCTGTATGATTCAGGTCACGGCAACCCTTGCCTTGGTGGAACAACGACGGTGGTAGTTGACAATGAATCGTTAGAGATCGAATCGGAGTTCCTCAGTCTGGGTGGTACACTTCGCAATTGTGCAGGAGGTCCGACTCCGCGTGGCAGCTGGATTACGTGTGAGGAAACGGAAGAGCTCGCAGGCGAGCACACCGAGCACGATCATGGGTTTGCCTTTGAGGTGAAGGCCTCTCCTGATGGACGTTTGCAAGAGGCAAGACCAATCCGTGAAATGGGCCGATTCTACCGGGAAGCGGTTGCAGTCGATCCGGCGACCGGGATTGTATACCAAACGGAAGACAAGAGTGATGGTCTTTTCTATCGGTTCGTTCCCAACGATCGAAATGACCTCCACAAGGGTGGTCGACTTCAGGCGCTGGCATTACTGGATCAGCCGCGCGCCAACACTCGAAACTGGGAATCAATGGTAATCCCTGTCGGCCAAAAAATGTTTGTCGAGTGGATCGATTTGAAGGACGCGCATACACATTCCGGTGACCTGCGATACCGGGGTTTTCAAAAGGGTGCCGCGATGTTCGCTCGCGCCGAAGGAATCTGGTATGGAGATGGAACGATCTATTTTGCGTGTACCAACGGGGGGCGCATCCAGAAAGGTCAGATCTGGAAATTGCATCCCGGTTCGGCGACAAGACAATCTGACGGAACGGTAACTGGGGAAAGGGAGTCTATCGAGCTCTTCATCCAACCTGACGAGGCTTCTCTGCTGGAGAATGCAGACAACCTGACGGTTTCGCCCTGGGGCGATTTGTTCATCTGTGAAGATGGGCCAGAGAAGCAAAACATTGTCGGAGTTACTCCATCGGGAACCTTGTACCGGTTTGCCGAGAACGCGGTGAGTTTAAGCGAATTTGCAGGGGTTACATTTTCGCCGGATGGTTCAATTCTTTTCGTCAATATCCAGGGGGACGGGCTGACATTTGCTATTACTGGTCCGTGGCGAGGGCGTAGTGCTTCGAGGGCATTGACATAGAGGGCGTTTCGGGATAACATAGTTGACGCCATCACACATGAGTTTAGATTATTGCGAGGTTAGAAATGGATCGTCGGAAGTTTTTCAGGCATGGAACTGGCGTCGGGGCCGGTGTGATACTGTCACGTGGGGAAACGCTCACGTCAATATTTCGAAAAAGAAGCGCTGGATCGCGTCCTCTTGTAATTACGAGCCACTCGAATCAGACAGGTCAAGATGCGATGCGTGAGGCCTGGTCGATACTCTCTGACGGCGGGAGCGCCTTGGATGCAGTAGAGAAGGGTGCTAACGTTATTGAAGTGGATCCAAAGGACACAAGTGTTGGATATGGTGGCTTGCCAAACGAACTCGGCGTCGTTCAGCTGGACGCATCAATCATGGATGGCCGTACCTATAACGCCGGGTCGGTCGCCTCGCTTGAAGGTATCAAGACCCCGGCATCGATTGCTCGTCTGGTGATGGAGCGTACGGATCATGTCATGCTGGTTGGCCCGGGCGCGTTGGACTTCGCAAAGTCGTTTGGATACAAAGAAGAAGATCTTATGACAGAAGAGTCAAGGAAGATCTGGTTGCGGTGGCGGGAACGACATAGTGATCAAGACGATTGGGGTCCGGCAGAACATCTAAAAGACCGCCCGAAAGCTATGGGTGCTATGGACGGGCCACTCGATTTTCACTACGGTACGACGAACGTATTGGCAGTAGATTCGCGCGGAGACATAGCAGGTATTACAACGACTTCCGGCTTGAGCTGGAAAGTACCCGGAAGGATCGGAGACTCTCCAATCATAGGTGCCGGTCTTTACGTGGACAACAAAGTAGGGGCCGCTGGAGCAACGGGACGAGGTGAGGATGTGATCAAATCCTGCGCATCTTACTATATCGTCATGCGAATGCGTGCCGGGCGATCTCCACAAGAGGCATGCGAAGATGCCATAGAGCTTATCATTGATAACTATCGCGACGTCAACCCAGATTTCGTTCCACCGGAAAAATTTGTCGCCATCAATAAGGATGGAGAGTACGGTTGTGCCTGGATGGGGATCAACGGACTACCTCGCATGAGCGTTCATGACGCTGCCGGTGTTAAGACCTTTGAAGGTCAGGCGAGGTACAGCCCCGAATAGGAGCGCTTAATAAATGTCTTCGGTCAACGTAGTTCGAAGGTAGATTGCGGCCACCTAGTTGCTGTCTTCCGGATACTCCATTGCTTTTTTGAGCAATTCGAAATTGTCACGCACGATAGCAACGTCTCGTTCGGAGATCTCTCCATACTCTTCGTTCAGTTGAGACTGTGCTTCTTCGATCTGCCGACGAGCTTCTTTCAACTGTTCTTCCGGCATGCCGGCAGCTTCCATCTGCTTCAGGATGCCAGTCATCGAATCGCCCATCGTACTCTTCTGTTCGTTCAATAAGATCACTGAAAAGGTGGCCATTATTTGTTCGCCATGAGCCGACCATTCTTCGGTCGAATCAAACCCGTTTCGGTTGACAATTTTTTCGACATCTTTCGCATACTGTTCGGCATGCTCTTGCATCTCGCCGAATGCTTTCCGATAGTAATCTTCGGTCAGTTCTTCGTCGCTTTTACCTGCATACTTTTCCTGCATTTTGCGCGACCAGTCCTGCAGCTCTGAGAATGCTTTTGCCCACTGTTTTACCGAAGCATCCGTCAGCCGGATTTCTTCGACGGTTTCCTGGGCCGACGACGATATCGTCACAAGTAATAGTATGCACACGGAGAGGAGAAGTCGTTTCATGATAAATGACTGGTTTATGACCTTGGATCTGTATAGTATATGTCGAGTAATACTGGATGTCCAAACGTAATGCGGGGCAACGGATAGCCCATTCGAGTCATCCGGAAAAATCTATGCAAAACGTAGTATGACTTGCGTGGTTGTAACGCCGTTTCAGCTCATGCAACATTATATAACAAAGTGACCCCGATTCGGTACGTGGTGTTCGTCCACTTCCGCGGAAGTTACGCCCATTAAAGAACCGAGAAAATGAAAGCAAGGATAACAATACCTGTCGCGTTGGCAGTTTTTACAGGCCTGTTGCTAGTCGGCTGTCAACAAACAGATTCGCCCGACACGGCTGACGCAGACCAGGGAGATCCGTCTGAAGTAATGGAATCCCATACTACTATGATGGGGCCGGATACGACTGGTGCGTCTGTATGGGCGCACATCACCGAATCGGATTACAGCAATGCCTGGACTTTATGGCCAGAGAAAGGAGAGTTGTATACGGGACAGCAGCCTCATGGAGCATTGCTCACAACTTATTTGAATGATATTGCACTCTCCGCGTTAGAATCGGATGCTGGTACCATGCCAGAGGGCGCTGTTATTGTGAAAGAAAATTACATGCCTAATTCTGAGTTGGCAGCAGTCACGGTCATGGTGAAAGTAAAGGGATACAATCCTTCTGAGGGTGACTGGTTCTACAGTAAGCACCTTCCGGATGGTTCTTTGGACCAGATGAACGGGATGGGTCTTGCCGGTCGAGTGCCCGGTTGCATCGGCTGCCACCGTGCGCAGGCATCGAACGATTTTGTGTTTACAAGTAACCTTTCGGAGTAAATTCCGTTTCGTTTATGAAGCGGGCCAGCTGTCGGCAGATAGCTGGCCTTCTTTGTTTGCAACAATCAACCATCCGGGTCATCCACATGAAAGCAATTGCCTCGACGCTACTGTTGTTGACGTTTGCATCGTGCAACACCACAAAAACTGTTAAGCAGGATTTACACGCTCCGCACGGTACTATCGTTGTCGCTAACATGAGTGATGACACCGTCATGTTGGTCGATGGAGCAAGCGGGGATATAGTAAGAACGATTCCGTCAGGTCCTGCCCCTCATGAAGTCGCAGTTTCGGAAGATGGACGGTGGGCAGTTGTAACCAACTATGGCGATAGAAACCGGCAGGGTAACAATCTTACTGTGATTGATATCGATGGACAGGTTGCGCCGCGCACGATTGATCTGGGTATCTATGATCGTCCACACGGGATAATATTTATTCCCGGCACCATGACTGTTGCGGTTACGTCTGAATCGAACTCGTCAGTCGTCTTTGTTAACGTCGAAAGTGGCGCAATACTTAAGGCAGTCTCGACTGACCAGAAGGCGTCGCACATGGTCGCCAGGGGGATCAATACGTCTTCACTATTTACCACAAATATCGTATCAGGGAGTATTTCTGAGATCAACCCTGAGAAGGATGAGAAGGAGCGCGTGATCACTGTTGGTCCCATGATAGAAGGGATTGCGGTTAGTCCTGCCGCCGATCAAATTTGGGTCGGCGCTAATCGGGAAGGGAAGGTACTCGTTGTAGATACGGAGCAAGGCGAAGTCGTCGGCTCGGTTGACAACTTCGGGTTTCCATACAGGATGACCTTCACAAGCGATGGGACATCAATCATCATCTCTGATCCTCAAAACGGCGTTGTCAAGAT
>CBDUKH010000121.1:0-11028 GCA_965367755.1 uncultured Rhodothermales bacterium | reverse complement strand
AGCGCAACACACGCCGGTATGCCAAACGCCAACTCACCTGGTTCAGGAGGTACGCTGAGAAGTTCTGGATGGAACGCGCAGCTGCCGATGTAGACGCTATCATGAGCAACATCGATTCGCATATTGTATAGCGCACGCTCCGTATGGCAATTGCGAAGTGAGTGTCTGATAACAACGTCGTCACTCTTCGGATACATCAAGCACATACAAGACCTGCCGATGGATAAACCGTCCTCGTTTTTCAGTCGCTACAATTTTAAGGTTCGAGTCCTTGAATATCGCCTGCCATTCTCCATCCTGTCGGAAGTGAAGATGCTCCTCCTGAGGTGACATTTTGCCTGCAGAGCGAAGCCGATTGGCAACGCGGTCGAAGAAGTCCAGAAGAGTATGATTAAGCCGGTTCGAATAAACGGATTCGACAACTATTATTCGCCGTACGGTAACGCGTTTGGCTTCTTCAAGAACTGTTACAGCATTCCGGCTATGATGAAGAACAAAATAGATCGCCGTGGTATCGACAGAGTTGTCAGCCAGGGGCAACGTCGAACCGTCGTACAGCATTAGCCTGTTTTCGGTTTTGTTAAAGTCAACGACGTCCGCCAGGATCACATCAGCATTATGACTACGCCGGACTTCGTCACCTAGCCAACCTTCGCCGGCACCCAGATCCAGAAACGTTGTGCCTGACAGCTCATCCCGAAGATATGGTCTGATCCAATCGTACTTCTGAGTTGCCCTTCGCCGGATAACCCAATCCAATACTCGAGGATACGTCCCGGCAAGAGTAAGCAGAAACCACAGACTCCAACCTGCGATTACGAATAGCCAGTACCAACCATCGACGTAAAGCAGGTACGTACCCATCGAGACAATACTTACGGCATACCAGTTCCACACAGAATCCAATTTCGTCGCGCTATCGTCGGGTATTTGCAATGGCAACAGGCAAAGGAGCGGAAGGAAATACCAGGGATGCACGGTAGTAGACAGCAGCATAAAAGCTCCCAGAATCCACTTGAAGGATCGTGCCAGTGTCCATTTATACCGCCAGTCTAGCAGCCAGATGATTGGCACCGTTGCATAGAACATATACCTGAATATGGGACCAATGCTTTTCGAATAGTCCAGGCCCGTTATCTCCAGAAGTATTTTTTTGATCAGATAGTAAAAACCGGCGTTGAACTCGAACGAGCGAGTGTACAGATTCAATGAGCTCAGAACATTCTGAAGAATCCCAGGCTGATAGTATGGGAGCGCTAACAAAATGCCGACGACGGCGCCGACGAGTATACCCTGCCAACGTATCCTCCTGAGCATTACTGGGATTAAAAATACCGGGTATAGTTTGATCCAAACCGAAGCGCTCAGATGAGCTATAGCCGCATTCGACCTTCCAGCCCGGAAAAGCCATACAGTTGCCATCAGAAGCAAAACAACCAGGGCTTCTGTGTGAGGCTGCCCCGCGACCTCCACAAGGACCAGTGGATGCCAGGCGTACAACAACGACCAGGAACTATGTACCAGCCTTACCATCAAGAGGACGGCGGTCATCTCGGCCAGGAAGAAAATCAACTTGAGGAAGTAGTAGGCTCCCCACCACGATCCAGTCGCTCGCTCGACCCAGGCAGAGCTGACAAATACGACCTGGGACACCGGCGGGTAAACTGTGTACAGGTCCTTCGAGTTGAGCCGGTCGTAGACAATGTCGGCGCGAAGAATACCAGAGGCCACGAGTTCGGCTGGAGTCTGTGAATACGGATTGACGCCTTCCAGTTGTACACGCCCGTCCCACAGATAACGATAAAAATCGTCAGAAAGAGATGGTGGAATCCACAACAAAAGAATTCGGAACAGTATTGCACCGAGGACAATCGTTCGAACAGAAAACAAGTCCTTTACGACAATCCATACGAGAAGTCCACCTGCACAGAATATGGCCAAAACCATCACGGGCCACCATTCTTTTACCCCGGCAGTAATACTGATTATGGCAACCAGAAATCCATAGAGAAGAAATATGGATATTCCGCGTCTGTTACCCGACATGGATTAAGGGATATTCATCGTCAGAATGATTGTACGGCCGCCGTCTTCGTAGGCGACGTCGTCAGCCATCTTTTCAATCAGGAAGAGACCTCTACCGCCGTCTAACAGGAGGGCCTCCTTTTCTAGCGGGTCATCGACTTCGGACCGATTAAACCCGGCGCCTTCATCGGAAACCCGAAGAACGACGTTCCCAACGTTGACGCGGAGTGACACAAACACTTTCTTGTCAGCATCGTACTGGTTGCCGTGTTCCATCCCGTTTGTTACTGCTTCCGACGTGAGCAGCAATACCTGATAGACGAACTCTTCATCCTTTATCTGCCGAGCCAGGAACGCTTCAACCCGATCGATAAAACGATCGAGGTGTTTGGGATCGCTTTCCAGAATGAGATCCAGAGTTTGCTTTCCTTTTTTCATAATTGTGTTGAGTCTGACTATCTGACTACGACGACTTTCTTAAAGGTATTTGAGCCAGTTTCCTGCTCGATCCTGAGAAGATAAACGCCTGAAGCAACCAATGCACCAGAAGAATCTCTCAAATCCCATATTACTTCTCCGGCATTCTCAGTTGTCGGGAGTCGAGCAATGACAGACCCGTCTGCCGTAAGGATTGTGACACGCGTCCCAGCGGGTAGTCCCGAGATCCTGCTCTCACTTGCATGAATGCGCGTGTCTACCGGATTGGGGTAAACAAGAACGTTCTCGAGGTCGACCGGCTCAGCAAACAGCCGAAGGACATTGCCCTCCGGAGCCAGGGGAAGATTGTCGCTCGAACGTAATCCCGAGAGGGTAAGAGTCGGATTAATGCCAGTGGCGACCAGATTAAGACCGCCTATATCAACCAGAACACGACCCGGTGTTTCTACCGAGGTCGCGACCGCCTCTATGCTGCCCGCTGGACTCAAACTAAAATTCCCGGGCACAACAGTAGTAGGATCAAGGTCTCTGTTGAAGACAATCTCGATACTGTTTGGTAGTTCGACATTCCAGGTTGTCGCGAGGAGAAATGCACCGTCGGATTCCGGAAAGTTGACCGCCAGTCTATCTACAGGAAGCACCAAGCCGTCGGAGTCAATGACATTGACGAGGTACAGGGAATCTGCCAGGGCAACGTCACCTGATGGAAACGTTGCCACAAATGCTCGTCCGCCTTCAACATTTAGAACCTCGCTAGCAATCACACCCGTGGAAAGAACGAATTGATCTGGAGTGGTTGACGATTGCATTGTCCGTGAGAAGGCCAAACGGATTCTATTTGTCTTCGGATAAGTAACCTCGGTTATTATGGCCGGGTCGTGCGGCAGGATAAATCTGGACGCTCCGAGAGCCGACGGCACGTCATTGTACCAGGCCTGCAAGCGGTACTCAGACTCTACAGTAGTCGAATCCGTTAAGAATTGATCCGTCGTTGTTGCAATCGGCTGGAAGGGGGCCCCGTCCTCCGATCTAAAAACAGTCACCGAGTCGGCTGCGGGCGCGAACCATGTCAGTGAAACGGAATCACTGCCGTCGGGTTTGGCCGTTATCCATTGCGGTGGTGCGATCGCGGAGTTACCCGTTGGCTGAAGCGATGACATTTGCCCGTTGGCATTCGCAAACACAATAAACTGATTAGCGGATCCATCGAAACTACCCGACACCATCCTAGCACTCATCGGACCGTCGGGAGATTCGCCTGACGATGCGGACAAGTGGTATGCAAGGGTACGCTGACCACCGGGAAGGCGATCCATAAGGTATAGATCAGGAGAATCGAGCAGGACAAGTTCGTCACTCCCGTCTGCGTCGACGTCGATTGAAGCCATAGATCCGTGGCGATCGATTAGACCAGGAACCGCAATCGTGGATTCAAGGACGTACTCGTCATCACCGATCGATTTCCAGAAATAGTAGATTCCGAGGTCAGGCTCCCTATCGGCCAAACTTGTCGAGGGGAGCCAGTTGCGCGTGTACGTGACAAAATCCACAACACCATCACCATCATAATCTCCCTTGCCAAAACGCGTTGACCCGGAGTACCGATCCGTTTCAAAAGTCCAGGTGACTTGCATCAATCCAGCCCCATCCTGTTCGAGCATTATCCAGTCTCCATCCCCATCTCCCAAAAGGATGTTAGAAAGACCATCGCCGTCGAAATCACCTTCCAGTATTTCGGGTTGTTCGAATGTGTTTGATGCCAGTTCCGAGTTCTCTACGCCAGTCGGATTTAGTATCTCTTGAAAAAGCGAAAGACTATTATTCTGAATAGAAAGAATTCTGACTGTTGATGTGTTATGTGAGATTAACTCGTCCCTCCCGTCGTCATTGACATCGTGAAACCCGGCAGACCAAACGGCCGATTGTCCCGACGGATTTGAAATCCCGCTGGTATCTACGAGAATGGCGTTCGACGGATATCCTCCTTCACCCGCCTGTTCAAGAACTAGAGATGCCGGGCCAACTTGCCCGAGTACTTCAACCAAGCCATTGCCGTTCGAGTCTCCCACATCCCGTGGAAAAACATTCGCGACTATGGAAAATGATCGGCGGAAATCGGTGCCATCGAATTCGGCGACGACGAGTGTATCTCCTATCCATCCATCTTGATAGCGGTTGTAAATGATCTCCATCAGGCCGTCCTGGTCGAAGTCAGTTGCCGAGTCCAGAAGGAATCCGTGTGGTATGCTGAGGTCCCGAACTTCGAAAAGATCCGAGTTGAGTCGGGCAGCCGGTACGTTTAGCGTAGTATCGATTTGACTTACGCCACCAGCAACGTTAGTCGCAATCACTGAAACTGAAGTTACTCCGCCGGCCAGGCTGGCATCAACCCAATGCAATCCATGGCGCGTCGATAGTCTGTCCGACCTCACCGATTCGTCAGCGGCCATCCCGGCAACTCGCAGTACGACATCAGTTAAATCGTCCGTCTGTACATCTACGGCTACTCCAAGTTTTCCATCTGTCGCTGCTACGCCGATATAGCGCAGGAGCATCTCAGGTTCAGTCCGGTCCACATAAATACGACGTCGATCTTCGATGTCGCGCCCATCTTTCAGGCTGACGGTCAACCTCAACGTTTTAACGCCTTCGGTTTGCTCAGCAACGTCAAGCGTTCCCAACACCCCGTTGTAGACCTGACTCGCAGATGCCCCGAATGAAGACCAGGCTGCGGCAGCGATTGAGCTATCGCCGTCGGCAATCTCCAATGTCCAATTTTGAAGGTCCGGGTGTATGACGCTTCCCACGACCTGAACCTGTCCTTCGGCAAAGCCCTGATTGTTAGTCGGCGAAGTGATCTCGACCCGTGAGGGTAATGTATTGAGAAGTGCTCTTTCGACATTCAAGCGGCCTGATGCAGTTTCATGATCCCACCCGGAAGCGTTAAGGTCTGTCGCGGTGCTCGTCAGAATGTCACGAACAGCAGTAGGTGAAAGCGAAGAGTTTAGAGAGAGAACAAGGGCGGCAGCAGCTGACACCATCGGAGCGGCCATGGAGGAGCCACTTACCCGACCGTAGAGATCTTCTTCACCTGGTTCATCTACATCAAATGGGTGTAAGGTCGTGAAGATGCCAGATCCCGGAGCACCGATGTCGATTCCAACACCATGAGTTGCTCGTGACTCAGCACCCGTTCCCTGTCCGTTAAGCCATACGACAGAAATCACGTCCGTATAATCGGATGGATAGTGCGGGCCGTCTCCCCCATTGTTTCCTCCTGACGCCACGACAACGCTGCCTTTATAATTTGCATATTCAATCGCGCTTCTCATTATTGAGGATTGATAGACATCCCCGAATGAAAGATTGATGACTTCAAATCCCTGATCTGCGGCGTATATAATTGCTGCAGCTATATCGATATCTGCGCCGATTCCGTCGCGTGAGAATGCACGCAATGGAACGATTGACACGCCAGGCGCGACGCCCGATATGCCTGCACCATTACCCTGTGCAGCTGCTGCTATTCCAGCGACGAACGTACCATGACCCGAGCCATCGTCCGTCGCGTCCCAGTCGCGAGCTCGGAAATCACCGGGCTCCAGGACCTCAATTCGATCAACAAAATCGTAACCGCGAAGATCGTCGATAAAGCCGTTCCCATCATTGTCGACCCCGTCCAGATCAGTAGCATCCAGGATGCCATTTCCGTTCAGATCTTCTCCGGGGTTGATCCACATCTGGCCCTCGAAATCCGGATGATCAAAATATATTCCGGTATCAACGAACGCGAGACGAACGGAACGATTGCCCTGAGTTACGTTCCATGCTCGAGTAGCGTTGACGAGGTCAAGGTGAAATGTCGAGTCGGCAAGGGGCTCGTCCGAAAGCAACACGTCGTCGACTGAGTATGGAACGCTAAACTCCGCGAAGTTGACGTCTGAGTGACTGCGCAGATTTGAAAGTGCCTCCTCTGCCGAAAGGCTGTCAACATATTCTATAACGAATGTCTCGTGCACAACATCTCGTTCGGCAGATGTGTCGATCAGCTTCCTCCAGCTGACGGCTGATCCAAACAGCGTATCGACCGCGGACTGCTTGGCATTGACGAACGGTTCCGTTGCCAATGCGGTCCCGTCAACTGGTTGCACAACAATGCGGACCTGTGCCGAGGCAGATCCAACCAACGTTAACCAACCTGCAACGGCAACAACGAACTTTATGGAATGTGTGAACCGACTCAGCTAGCCACCTCATCAAATATTGAAGCCAGGTGCCCGGCCAACTTGTTTCGGTCAAGTGACTCGACATATTCCTCGTCGAGATCTCTCACTCCTTTACGTTCGCAAACCTGCCGTGTCATTTTAACGATAGCCTCTGCTATGCCGTCGATGTCGTCCGGATCGACGGTCTCCGCACGACCATACCTTTTCAGCGATTCCTTTGCAGCACCGTCAGGCACCAACCCGAGGATGGGTTTACGGCTACCCATGTATTCTGCAAGCTTACCGGTCGAGATCTGATCTCCACCTGGCTGATTTCCAACAATCATCCAGGGAATTTGACTGTTCATGACGACTTCGAGCGATTCGCGATGGTCAAGGTATCCTCTGTATTCAACGGTTTTCGACAAGTTGAGAGCCTTCACTAATTCGGAAAAATTATCCGGCACGAGGCCGACAAAGACGGCTTTAACTGAATTCCGAACTGTTTCGTCGATCGATCGCGCTTTTGCCAACCCTTGCAAAAACGAATCCGGTTTCTGGGCATCGTAGAATATTCCCGAGTACACAAAAGCTACGGACCCATTTGTATCCCGTGTGCTTGCAGTTTCGCCAAAGTCTTCCGCATCGTACCCCTGGGGTATTATCGATATCTTTTCGCGTTCAATGCCGGCACGCGATACCATGTCTTCCTTGATATATTCGTTAATGGTAACGACGCGACCTGCTGATTTGAGTGTCAACGATTCAACACGTTGATGTTTACGCTTCTGACGTTCCGAAGCATATACTTTCCGGGGGTTGCCGACCCAGTTGTCGCGAAAATCGAGGACCAAGGGAATTCGCTTTTGCTGAGCAATCTTTGATGCCAGGATGTGAGAAGAGAACGGTGGTGCTGTAGAAAATATTACGTCGAATCGTGATTCCTCGATCTGCTTTAACGCCGCACGCTTTGCAAACGGCATCCAGAATCGTTTGTTGTCGGGGAAAAATATCCGATTGGAAAGACTGCGTAACATCGAGTGTCCTGATTCCGAGGGAATCGATACGGTACGAGCCCTGCCAGTCCATCTCGTCGGATCAAAGCTTCGCGTCCGGATCACCTTGACGTCGGATGGAATCTCGCCCTGCAGACTCTCATCGAATGCGAAGTAAGAATGTGGTCCCGCTGCTATAACGGTCGGCCGCCAACCATATTCAGGAAGGTACTTCACGAATTTGGTAATCCGTTGGACTCCACTCAGGCCGAGCGGCGGGAAGTAATACGAAAACACGAGAACGTTTTTCATGGCTACCATCAAACAGTAACCAGCGATGTCGGCGAGTTCGTCAATACGGAGCAGCCGTCCTCCGTTATGACAACCATATCTTCCAGGCGCACACCGAATTCCCCGGGAAGGTAAATTCCTGGTTCAAGAGTGATCACGTCTCCGACTTGAAGACGGTAGTTACTTCTCGTCGATACAGATGGCCATTCATGTATTTCCAACCCGACCCCATGGCCGAGGCTGTGTACAAATTTATCACCGTAGCCTGCACTCGCAATGCATGTCCGTGCTATGCCATCGAGATCCGAGCATACTACACCGGGACCGGCGAAATCTATCGCAGCAGATTTTGCTTTCGCGACGATGGAGATTATTTCAGTGACCCGTTCCGAAGGCTCGCCAACTATCATCATCCTCGTCATATCTGAACAATAACCGTCGAGGACACAACCGACATCTACGAGTATGGGATCATTTTTTTGCAGCTTTCTACTGCCTGGCCGCGCGTGCGGCCTTGAGCTACTTTCGCCAAAAGCCACAATGGGATCGAACGACATCTTATCGGCACCCGCAACGAGGTGACCGTTTGTAATTATCGCGGCCAGATCCTTCTCGGACATTCCTGCTTTTATCATTCCGGGCAATACCGAAAATACTTCGTCCGTAATATCCTGGGCTGCCTGAATACGATCGACCTCGACGCCGGACTTCGGGGACAGTAGAGGTTCGATCATGTCTTTCGTGAGCACGATCCTATCGGATCCAAGAGACGCGTCAAGGAGAAAATAATCGGTGGCTGAAAAGTACGCTCCTTGAATCAGAAGCCTTCCCGGCGTTGTCGTTTTGAGATAGTCGACGATAGCTTCGGTGAGACTTCCGGAGATTATCCGAATGGCGACATTGCTGGCCTCATCCGCCGCCTGTTCAGTGTAGCGTCCGTCGGTGAGAAGAACCGCTGCATCGCTTGTGATGACCAGCGCGCCATTCGATCCCGAAAATCCACAAACCTTGCGTACATGTGGAAGATAGGACAGCAGAATCGCATCGGCTGAGGACTCAATCAGAGTGTTGCGGACGAGATCGAGTGCCGAATTATTCATGTCTAAGCGACTACGGTGCTACGATCAAAACGACTTGGCACTATAGTTCGGAGACTCCTTCGTGATCGCAACGTTGTGCGGGTGGCTTTCCGTGACTCCTGACGACGTAATTCGGACGAATTGTGCTCGCTCGTACATGGCGTCGATATCGGCGCAACCCGTATATCCCATCGCTGCCCGAAGCCCGCCTATCATCTGGTAAACCACTTCGCTAAGTGTTCCGCTATATGGAACCCGGCCTTCTATTCCTTCCGGGACGAGTTTTTTAATGTCGTCTTCGGCATCCTGGAAATAGCGATCCTTGCTTCCGGCTCTCATAGCCGACAACGAGCCCATTCCTCGGTAACTCTTGAATTTTCTTCCATCGAGAAGTATCGTTTCGCCCGGGCTTTCCTCTGCCCTGGCGAACATGCCGCCAATCATAACACTATTGGCTCCCGCTGCGATTGCTTTGGGGATATCGCCGGTTTGCTTGATTCCGCCATCGGCAATCAAGGGAACGTTTCTCGCGCGGGCAACTTTTGCGCATTCCATTATAGCCGACAACTGAGGGACTCCAACGCCGGCAACGACTCGTGTGGTACAGATCGACCCGGGGCCAATCCCTATCTTAACACAATCGGCACCGGCCGCTATCAAGTCTTCTGTGGCTTGGGGCGTAGCAACATTTCCGGCTGCTACATCGAGCGATGGGAAATGCGTTTTTACTTCGTAGACCGTCTCGATGACGCGTTCGGAATGTCCATGCGCTGTATCAATGGTTACAAAATCAACACCGGCCTGCACCAGCATGGACACACGCTCCAAAACATCTTCGGTGACACCTACTGCGGCGCCAACCCGTAATCTGCCGTGTGAGTCTTTACATGCGTGGGGAAACTGCTTCTTTTTCTGGATGTCCTTAAAGGTAATAAGCCCTTTCAGGAGACCGTCATCATCGACGACAGGAAGTTTTTCGATCTTGTGCTTCTGAAGTAGACTTTCTGCAAGTTCAAGTGTCGTTCCTTCCGGCGCGACCACGAGACCATTCTGCGTCATTACCTCGGAGATGATCCTGTTGTTGACATGTTCGAATCGAAGGTCCCTGTTGGTGACAATCCCGACGAGCTTACCATTTTCATCAATGACCGGAATTCCGCCAATTGAGTATTTCGCCATCAGGTGCCTGGCTTCTCCCACATGAGAAGTCGGCGATACCGTGATAGGGTCCAAAATCATTCCGCTCTCGGATCGCTTAACCTGCTTGACTTCGGCGACCTGATCTTCAATAGACATATTCTTGTGGAGGACGCCCACTCCACCTTCTCGAGCCAGGGCAATAGCCATTTCCGATTCGGTGACCGTATCCATTGCTGCCGACACAATGGGAATGTTCAGCTCTATATTTCTGGTAAGGCGAGTGCGCGTGGAAACGTTGCGCGGCATAACAGAAGAGCGGCCTGGGATCAGGAGGACATCATCGTAGGTGAGTCCTTCGTACAAAATCTTGTCTGGGTTCATTTCAGCTCGATTTGGGCGAGAAGTAGATTAGTACGTTCATCGGCGCTTGTCTGTTCTCCGACCTGTTACCGGGCTCTTGTCCTTCAGTCCGACAAGCTTCTTTAATCTTTTGATTTCACGAGTTTCGAGTAAACGCCACTTCCCTCGGCGAAGGCCTCTGACGTTTAACCCGGCGTAGATAATTCTTTCAAGCGCTTTAACCTCGTATCCCAGTGATTCGTACATCCGCCTGACCTGTCGATTTCTACCTTCATGGATCTGGATCGCGGTAACTCTGGGTTCGTCGTCCACTTCGGAGATCCGGTCTGCTTTTGCAATTCCGTCCTCAAGCTCAACCCCGGCCTTAAGTCTCTCGATATCGACGGCTGAAACAGGTTTGTGAGTCGTGACGCGATAGACCTTACGAATCTCATATGAAGGGTGCATCAGCCGATGCGCCAACTCGCCGTCATTAGTGATGACCAGAACGCCCTC
>CBDUKH010000120.1:0-11031 GCA_965367755.1 uncultured Rhodothermales bacterium | reverse complement strand
GGCACAAATTTCGGTATATGAATGCTTTCGGGCTCGGGAATGTTGTCGAATCCGAAAATCCGTGCAATCTCTTCAATCACATCAATCTCTCTCTCGACGTCATGGCGGAATGAGGGCACCGTGCACGAAAGGATGCCTTCTTCTTCAACGACCTCGAAGCCCAACCGCTGCAAGATTGCTACCATGGTAGGCGTAACTACCTCGGTGCCAATGATCAGGCTGGCTCGTTCGGGTCGCACAGAAATTGTTGTCGGCGATAGCTCGTCTGTACGGACATCTACTGCAGAATCTTCGCGTACTCCACCACCAAGTTCCACCATCAGATCTGCTGCCCTGGTTGCAGCGACAAGTTGGCCCTCTGGATCGACGCCGCGTTCAAATCGGTATGAGGCGTCCGTCTGCAATCCGAGTGACTTTGCAACCCTTCGAATAGTAGGCGCATCGAAATAGGCACTTTCAATGAGTACGTTTTTTGTAGAGTCAGATACCTCAGAATTTTCACCACCCATCACGCCCGCTATTGCCACATTGCCATTGCCATCGGCAATCATGGGCGTGCCAGGTTCGAGTTCTCGGGACTTCCCATCAAGCGTAACAAATGTTTGCTTCGCACTTGTCGATCTGACGGTAATCGATTTATTTGAGATGGTATCGAGGTCAAATGCATGCAACGGCTGTCCCAGCTCGTGCATCACGTAATTAGTGATGTCTACAATATTGTTTCTTGGTCGTAACCCGATAGCTCGCAGTCGATCCGCGAGCCAGGCGGGGGAGTCTTTCACAGTTATGCCACGCACGACGAGAGCCACGTAGCGTCGGCAGGCCTTTTTGTCCTCGATGGTCACAGAAATCGTTGGACCTTCTGACGCTGCGTTGAGAACAGAGACGGCCGGCAGTGTCAGGGGGAGGTCGTTTAACGCTGCAATATCTCTTGCGACACCTGAATGACAGATGGCATCCGGGCGGTTAGGTGTCAGCGCAATGTCAAACACAGAATCCGACCGAAGCAGCCCTTTCGAATTGAGGTAGTCGCTGAAAGGCTCTCCAATGTTGGCATCACTGTCCAGGACCATGATTCCATCGTGGTCGTCGGATAAGCCGAGCTCGTCCTCAGCACATATCATCCCTTGCGAAACAACGCCACGCAGCTTGCTCTTTTTGATCTTGATCGTCGCAGGTGTGTCGCCTTCGTTTCGAGGAGGGAGCGTTAGAGATGCACCGACCATGGCAACCGGAACGAGTTGCCCTGCAGCCACATTTGGCGCACCGCAAACAATCTGAAGATGTTCGCCAGTAGCAACATCGACTTGACAGACGACGAGGCGATCGGCATCCGGGTGTTGTGCGACCGAGATCACGTTCCCCACAACTATGCCTTCAAAGTTGGACCCAATCGCTTCGACAGCGTCGACCTCAAGCCCGACCATAGTGAGTTGGTCGGAAACGGTTTCTACAGGAAGGTCGACGGGGACGTATTCCCGCAACCAGTTATAGCTGATCTTCATTTCTGAAATACGTTAGAACTGGGACAAAAAACGGGCATCGTTTTCGTACAGGAGCCGGATATCTTTGATGCCATGCTTTAACATTGCAATGCGTTCGATACCCATTCCAAAGGCATATCCGGTGTACTTTTCGGAGTCAATATTGAGATTTTCCAGGACGTTAGGGTCGACCATGCCCGATCCGAGGATTTCGAGCCATCTGCCACCACCAGGTAACTCAGCATCGACCCACCATATATCCAACTCGGCACTGGGTTCTGTAAAGGGAAAGAAGCTCGGGCGGAAACGCATGACGACATCGTCGCCGAAGATACTCCGGGCGAACATTTGCAGCAGGTGTTTCAGGTCGGCGATTGATACGCCTTCATCTACGTACAATCCTTCAACCTGGTGGAAGAGGCAGTACGATTTAAAAGAGATTGCTTCATTGCGGTAGACACGCCCCGGTACGATCACGCGGACGGGTGGAGGAGTCTCCTTCAGTACGCGGACTTGTACTGGTGATGTATGTGTTCGAAGCAAGATTCCATCACTGTCTTTTCCCGGGGGTTCAATGAAAACAGTATCCTGCATATCCCTTGCCGGGTGCTCCGGCGGGAAATTCAGCGCGGTGAAGTTGTGCCAGTCGTCTTCAATTTCTGGGCCGTCAGCAACGGTGAACCCATATCTCTCAAAAATCTCAATGATCTGGTTCCGCGTCTGCGTAATCGGGTGCAGAGTGCCAACTCGGACGGGCGTACCCGGAAGAGTTAAATCCTGCGGGACATCGGCGCTTCGCTTGGTGGACTCCAATCGTGTTTTTGCCTCCGAGATGATCTCTTCGACACGATTCTTCAAGACGTTCACTTCACGGCCAAACGATTTACGCTCAGCCGGATCGATGGCCGGGATCTTCTTCAGGAGATCTGTTATCCGGCCTTGCTTTTTGCTAAGGTAGCGAATGCGGAAATCTTCAAGCTGGTCGTCGGACTCAATGACTATCTGGTCCAGCTCGTCCTTGATGTCGTCTAATTGGTCGACCATAAGGCCAATTGTTTCATGGTTAAAAAAAATCCCGCCAGGCCTGCGTACAGGGGCGGGATTGAAACGTAGAGTTTGCTAAATCCGGTTGGCCGGTGCCACAGTTTACGCAGAAAGTTGATTTACAACTTCTGTAAATGCGTCCGGTTCATTGACAGCCAGGTCGGCAAGCACTTTTCGGTTAATCTCGATATCCGACTTTCGAAGTTTTCCTACGAGTTGCGAATACGTAGTACCGTTAAGTCTGGCAGCAGCATTAATGCGCATGATCCAGAGTTTTCTGAACTGGCGTTTTTTCTGACGACGGTCCCGGTACGCATACTGGAGTCCTTTCTCTACAGCATGTTTAGCGACTGTGTAAATACTTCCGCGACGGCCCCAGTATCCACTGGCCATCTGCAAGACCTTCTTGCGGCGTCGTCGGGAAGCTACTCTATTCTTTGCGCGAGGCATGTCTACTACCTAAATCAATTACGAGCTAATCAGCTTCTTCATTCTCGGTGTGTCTGCAGCGGAAACGAGCGTATCTGAACGCAGATTACGCTTCCTCTTCTGAGACTTCTTGGTCAGAATATGGCTGTGAAAAGCCTTTTTCCGCTTTAACTTTCCTGTGCCGGTTACCTTGAATCGCTTCTTGGCACCGCTATTGGTTTTCATCTTGGGCATAACAATCACAACCTGATTCTGAAAAGACCCTGGTCAGGTCTCTGACGAAGCCTGAAATAATACGCCGAAAAACGGGCAATATCAATCGGGCAGTGGCCTTTACGGCCCTGTATTCATTGGATAATTCGTGAAGTAAGTCCTGGGTCAGGCTTTCTTCTTGATGGGAGCAAGAATGGTAGTCATTCGACGACCCTCCATTTTCGGCTCCTGATCGATCTTGGCAACATCCGAAAGCTCCTGGATAAACCGACCAAGGAGGTTCATGCCGTGATCTTTATACACGATATCTCGCCCACGGAATTGAACATAAGCCCGGACTTTGTCGCCGTGCTCAAGGAATTCTCGCGCGTGTTTCGTTTTGAAATCGAAATCGTGGGTATCAGTGTGGGGTCGGAAGCGAATTTCTTTGAGTGCAATAGTGTGCGACTTCTTTCGGGCTTCCTTCTCTTTCTTCTGAAGTTCGTAGCGATACTTGCCGTAATCGATGATTTTGCAGACAGGAGGGTCTGCATTTGGCGATATCTCAACCAGATCCAGGCCTCGGGTGTCTGCCAAAGCAAGGGCATCTTCCAGGGAATAAATTCCGTGATTTCCCTCGGGGTCTACTACTCGAACTGTGTCTGCTCTAATGTTGTCGTTTACTCTGACCTTGTTTCTACTCGAAAAAGTCTTTTGTTGAAGAGCCATGCATTAATAGTTGGTTCGTAAATACGTCTATGGGTAAGCTAGTACAAATAGTACTCAAAAACTGTACCTAGCCTATGGCAGCAGTGATTTCAGCGTTGATACTGCTGATGAAATCTGACAAAGTGGCCGATTCTTGTGCTCCCTTACGGTGTTCACGGACTGCTACCGTACTTGTTTCGACCTCTTTCTGACCAACTACAAGCATATAAGGGATTTTCTGCGTTTCTGCGGAGCGAATCTTGTACCCTACTTTTTCACTTCGACCATCCACTTCGACTCGGAATCCGGCAGCGATCAGTTCTCTGGACACATCATTCGCGTAATCAATAAAATTGTCTGATACCGGAATAACCATCACCTGAACCGGAGCAAGCCAGGTTTTGAAATTCCCGCCACAATGCTCGATAAGAACTCCAATAAATCTTTCTAACGATCCGAATGGGGCCCGGTGGATCATCGCGGGTCGATGCTTCCGATTATCATCTCCGGTGTACCATAAATCGAAGCGCTCGGGAAGCGTATAGTCGAGCTGTACAGTTCCGAGCTGCCACTCGCGCCCCAGTGCATCTCTGACCATAAAGTCGAGCTTCGGTCCGTAGAATGCAGCTTCACCCTCTTCCTCGACAGCCTCGAGCCCCATCTCAGTCACGGAGTCTCGGATCGACTGCTCGGCTTCATCCCAGACGGCCGGGTCGCCTACATATTTGTCGGGATTTTCCGGATCACGCAGGGATACCTGTAGGCGGAAGTGTTCAAAATCCAGCGCACGCAAGACTTTAAGCGTGAGTTCGATGGCATCTTTAAACTCTGCCTTCACCTGGTCGGGTCGGCAAAAGATATGCGCGTCATCAACGGTAAATCCGCGCACACGAGTCAGTCCGCCCAATTCGCCAGACTGTTCATAGCGATACACATTTCCGAACTCGGCAAGGCGAACCGGCAGGTCTCGATAGGACCTTGGCTTGTCGTCGTAGATCTGAATATGATGGGGACAGTTCATCGGCTTGAGCAGATAGCCCTGATCTTCCTCAACATTCTCCATCATTGGAGGGAACTGGCTGTCGCTGTAATACGGATAATGACCGCTGGTCTTGTAGAGGTCCAGGCGCCCAATGTGGGGAGTGATGACGGGCTGATAGCCCCGCTTGACTTGCTCTTCCTTTAAAAAGGCTTCTAGTGTGTTTCGCAGAATCGCTCCCTTGGGCAACCACAGCGGCAGCCCCGGGCCAACCTTCTGGCTGAACGTGAATAACTCCAACTCGCGCCCGAGTTTCCTGTGGTCGCGCTCCTTAGCCAGCTCGATGCGCTCCAGATGCTCTTCCAACTCTGCCTTCTTTGGAAAAGACACACCATAGATTCGGGTCAGCTGAGGACGCTTTTCATCGCCTCGCCAGTAGGCACCAGCTACGGCAGTAAGCTTCGGATATTTGACGATACCCGTGGAGGGGACGTGCGGTCCACGGCACAGGTCAGTAAAGTTGCCTTGCGAATAAAACGTAATGCTGCCATCTTCCAATTCGTCAATTAGCTCGAGCTTGTACTCGTCACCCTTCTCCCTGAAATAGGAGAGAGCCTCGGCCTTGCTGACTTCACGGCGCTCGAACGGCGCGTTGGCCTTGATGAGTTGCTTCATCTTGGCTTCAATCGCTTCCAACTGATCGGTACCGATTTTCTCATCACCAAGATCAACATCGTAATAGAAGCCGGTTTCTATCGGTGGCCCGATTCCGAACTTGACGTCTGGATATAGCGCTTCCAGTGCTTCGGCCATAATATGAGCCGTAGAATGCCAGAATACCGTCTTTCCAGCATCATCGCGCCATGTAAGTATCGCGATTGTCGCGTCGGTGTCAATAGGGCGTGAGAGGTCGCGGACCTCTCCATTTACCTCGATTGCAAGAGCCATCCGGGCAAGGCCGTCCGAAATGGACTTCGCCAATTCCATGCCGCTGACACCAGCTGGAAATTGCCTGACCGTTCCGTCAGGGAATGTGATATTTATTTGTTGTTCGCTCAGAATAGTCCTGTGGCGGTGCCGACAAAAGTGTTAATGGCCGGGAAAGTCGTGAAACCTGAAAACTATAGACGCCCCGTGTTCGTCACGGAGCGTCCTTCTCACTGGTGGGTCCTAGCGGATTCGAACCACTGACCTCTACGATGTCAACGTAGCGCTCTAGCCAACTGAGCTAAGGACCCGAAAGGGGGACAAATATATCGATTTACCTGTCCCGATGCTACCGGCCATTGATAAGAAACGCGTTTCAACTCTCAATAGCCTACCCAGATTCGTTCCTATCGACAAATTCAAAATTTGTGTTGATGACTTAAATGCTATCCGTTGTCCGTCGATACCGTGAACGGTTTCTAAACTGAAGCACTTCATGACATACGACCTATTTGTCTCTGGTAAACCTAACACAGGTCTGCGTGCGCACGATCGACGTGAGCACCGTGATGACGATGGTGTTAAACTGTCGTCACCTATCCCGGTCCTTCGAAGGTTTCCTCCAATGCTTCAATTCCTTACAGCCAATCCCCCGTCTACTGATGGGCAGCTCGAAACGATTGCACTCCAGGCATTTCGCGATGGTAGTGATCTGGAAGATATTTGTACTGCGATCTACAACTTCGCAATGACACTCGGCTTCCGGGCTACCATCGGAATGCAAGAAGTCTATTGCTCTGAGATGCCGTCATTTCCCAATCAGACACTGATGACGGCGCTTCTGATGATTGATCTGCAACCATTGTCAGAGTCCAATTCGTACTATACGCAGGCCAGCTAGACTCTTCGTCAGTCAAAAATCTGAAGTCTGCTAGATCTTACACGGCTTCTTGTAGTTCATGTCGCGTGATCCAAGATTATTTAGCGCGTCAAGATGCTTTCGAACGACAATTATCTTTCCTATATCATTCGTCAACGACGAACCATCCATCAGTTCACTCCGGAAAAGATTGATCCGTCCATCGTGGCCGAAGCCGTTGATGTCGCCAGGTGGGCTCCCAATCACAAGCTGACGGAACCGTGGCGTGTAATTATAATCGGAGATGAGGCCGCCAGGAAAATCGTCGATATTAACACGGAACTCGTCAGAATCAAGCGAGGAGACACTTCGGCCGAATACAAGCGACAACGGTGGTCCGAAGTACCCAATTGGCTGGCAATAACCAGCCTGATTTCTGAGGACGAACTGCGGACCAAAGAAGATTATGCAGCAACATGCTGCTTTGCTCAAAACCTGACGCTGTATCTGTGGTCAAAGAATATCGGCGTCAAATGGTCATCGGGTCCTGTTATCAGATCGGCGGAAGTCTATGAATTGCTAGATGTCGACGAAGAAAAAGAGGATCTCATCGGGATATTCTGGTATGGCCATCCGGCCGATGTGAAGCCGTCGACGCGCCGTAAGTCTGCCGAATTAATATCTAGCGTGGACTAATTAGAACGTCAGGTTAATCTGAACAGACATCTCGTTCCGGGAAGTCGCCGACGCGCCGATCGCCATGTTCTCCGGTATTGTTTTTCGTGCCGCAAGGACGGACGTTACAGTCGCGAACACGCGGTTGGTTACAAGCCCCGCTATGAGTATGGAACGTCTTCGTCGAAGTGACTCAGCCTTATTGCGTAGATCCCTATAGGCTGCGTAGTCGGCATCTGTTTCCCATTGCCATTGGAAAGAGACATCGTCGACGTACGATACCTGATCCCAGGCACGGTTGCGGAGGGCTGCATCTAAAAAATCTTCTGACGACTTATACGTTGCGAGGTTTAGAAAAAATCGACGATCCTTGTTCTCAACATCGGCCGATGCCCGCGAGGCCGCAAGTACCGTATAGCTGTCAATTGTATGAGCACGCCGACTGTTGGCCCCAACTATTCCCAGCCACGCAGACACGTCAGCCAGAACGAATAGCGATGCCGACGTCGACCACGAACCATTATTAACGTAACGGTGCCCCAGGCCAGGAACTGCAAGGCTTAACAATGCGGCCTTCCTTGGAGATCGGGCAGACGCAACGTCTTGCCCGAACGCCTGCGGTGTTGACACTCCGATCGTCACCAGAAGAATCAGGGCTGGTGCAAGCAGCCGGGAGAATGACGGTCTAGAAACGGACACTGGCTCGGACATTTATCGTTCGACGAGTGAGGTGTGTCGGGATTCGATTCCAGATACCTGAACCATCCGGTACCCAGTAGTAGGAAATCGTATTGATCTGGTCAAAAACATTTAGGAGCTCTCCCGTCAGCTCAAGAACTACCGGCGTCCCTGAAAAACCAGACTGGAATACTGTTACATCGCGAGAAGCGCCAATGTCAAAGCGAAAATATATTGGATAGCGTGCAGAGAGTCTATTCCCTGGAACTTGAGTCAGCAGGCTACCGATCTGCTCACCCGGCACCGGTGGTGTGTATGGCAGACCACTCCCAAAGAGTGTCCGCATATGCAGCTTCCACGCCGGGTCGTTAGGGATATAGTCCTGAACAAAAATCGAAATAGTGTGGCGCTGATCGGAGGGCCTGGGGTTATTTCCCGTGGTGAACTCATCCTGGAATTCGGGAAGAAACTCTTCCGTCGCATGAAGATAACTGTAGTTGATCCAGCTTTCGAGCCCTGGAACCAGTTCGCCACGGATCTGCATATCCAGACCGTAGGTGAGTCCCCTGGCATCGTTCTCACCCGAGTATTCTACTCGCACGTTATCGATGTCGTACGAGATCACATTGTCGATCTTCTTGAGATAGGTTTCCGCCCGCATCGTGAGACGGCGCTCTGTAAAGAAGTGCTCGATGCCGGCGACCAACTGAACTGACCGCTGTGACTTCAGGTCGGGATTTAAACTTCCAAGGATTGTTTCACCGGGCTCCGGTTTGCCTCGCAACTCCCTGTACGTAGGCGTCTGGTGGTAGAGGCCGGCAGTACCATAAAACGTTGTAACGGAAGAATGTTGATATCTGGCTGACAGTCTGGGGGAGATGGTCAGCTCGCTGTTAAACGAGTAGTAGTCGGCTCGCAAACCACCGGACAGCAACAGGCGCCCGGGTTGGTTACCGAGGGCATCAAAATCGTTTTGCAGATAAAAGCCAAACTGACTCTCAGCAAAAGTTGCGGCGTCGATTAGGCTATCGGCCACAATTCGAATCGTCCCGCCTTCGGTGGAAGGTCCGGTCACGACTGATCGTTCATCGATCCGGTCGTCAAAGTCAATCCGGCGAGCGTACCAACCCACTTCAGGAATGGACCGACCTAACCTGAGGTTGTAGGCCCCGTTGACGGTAATCGTGCTCACATCAATCTGATTGTCGGCAAATTCCTCGATCCTGGAAGAGCCGGTTTCAAGGAGCCCCTCGCCGGTGTCGGGGTCGCCACTCCCCGGATCAACCTGAAACAGGATTGCCGAGCCACTCAATTCATATTCTTCTTTCTCTCTCGTCGTAAAGTAGGCCGCATCGTGAGAAGCGGTGACGTTTGCAAAGCGCTTCGTCAATCTGGCTCCCGCGAACCTGGTTTCGTACCCATCTACTTCGAAGTTGTCAGGATCGAATGTTGTCCAAAGCGACTTCAGGTTCGACGGGGCAATGCGTGGATCCTGGCTGACGGTTCCAAAAAATGTCTTTCGCGTGTTTGGATCCAGCGAGAATTCGTGTGAGGCCGCCATGCCGAGTATCTCGACGGAGGTGGATTGAGAGAGCGATGCCGTTATGCCAAGCTGTAGGTCAGTGAAGTCAGGATTGTAGCTCCCTTTGAGTTCCTGGGTAGCAAAAAATTTGGACGGGCGAGATTTTCGTACACCGCCGACGACACCCACGCGTCCATCCTTTGTCGCTGTCCTCACGGCAACGCCGGCATCCAGTAACGATGCATACGCCTTACCAGAAAATGTCCCCGGCTGCGGCTCGGCGTACTGGACTTCGAGAGCAGACGACAACTTTCCTCCGTACTTGACCGGGAAGCCGCCCGTATAAAACACGAGCGATTCGGTAAGGTCGGGGTTGAGGAGGCTCAATCCCTCCTGTTCACCTTGTCGCGGTCGGAATGGGAGGTAGACCTCAAAGCCATTCACAAACAACAAGTTTTCATTGAAGCCGCCGCCCCGCACCGAGTACTGGTTCGACATTTCATTATTTGCCGCGACGCCCGGTAGTGCTTTGAGCGATCGAAGAACATCTTTCACCGGAGAAGGAATATCTTCAATCGTCTTTGCATCGAGCTCAAAAACGCCTGCCTGGATTGCGGAGCGCCGCCCTTCAACGATGATGCCCTCCATGTCGACTGTAGCAGCCTGCAAGACCACGAACTGTTCGGTAACTCGGTCTCGTAGAACGACTACTGAATCCGAGATCGCTTCAAAACCGATGGCACTATATCGGATGAGGTATCTGCCAGCCGGGATTCGGAGAGTGTACGTTCCATCTGCCCTTGTTGCTGTTCCAAAATTAGTACCGGAGACAACGACAGTGGCTCCCGGGATAATTTCGAGTGACTCCTGATCACGGACGTGGCCAGCAATTTCGCCCCAACTTTGGGCAACAACAGTGGCCGGGGTACCAAGTAACAAGACTAGGGCTAAAAACCGCATCGATGGGAATGAAAATAGTTATTGACCGGGTGTAGTAGCAGTTCCTGTCTATAACTTGTCAGCGGTTGAATTAATTGGGTGCGGGTGTTACTAGGTCCGAAGGGCATCGTTCCTCCGGAGATCAGGCAAAAGCAGGCGACAGCAAATACAATTCGATGAACGGAATGATCAGTCCAAAGAGGGCGCCTGCAATAAGTTCTCGCGAGGTGTGTGCATCAAGTTTTCGACGAGCCCACCAGAGGACAGGCACAAGAAGAATGAACGTCATCGCTACGAGAACGAGCCATGTGCTTTCAATGATCGGTATCGGCCGGACACCAGCAACCATAAAAAGCAGGATCGACGCAGTTCCGGCAATCGATGCCATATGTAGCGATATCTTGAATTTGAAGTTTATAGCCATCAGAACCACATTGTTCAACAGGTAGACGACCATGAGAACAAGTATCAAGCCCTGGGCATCCGATCGCCACATATTGAAATACATCACGGCGCCTACATTTGCTGCAATTGACACCAGAAACGGAACGGTCCTGTAGCGCCGGTCCCTTAACTCGATGCTTACGTTCCGATG
>CBDUKH010000119.1:0-11097 GCA_965367755.1 uncultured Rhodothermales bacterium | reverse complement strand
GAGCACTGCCTTCACACGGCAGGGGTCACTGGTTCAATCCCAGTACCGCCCACCAAATCCTTCAATAGGTTACGAGCTTTGACGAGCAAAATCGTGCGATTTTGCTCCAATTTGCTCCACACCTGACGTTTGAAACCCCTTCCATTCGCTACACGCCTTGTCATCCACTGATCAAGGAGTAGCGCTATGGCTAGCATTACCAAACGAGGACCCAAGTCCTTTCACGCCCGTGTCCGACGCACCGGCTACCCTACCCTGTCCAGGACATTCGACACGCTCGCTGAAGCCCGCAAATGGGCGCGCGACCGAGAACGCGAAATGGATCGCGGAACCCTCCCCGATACCCTGGAGGCCCAGCGTAGGACGTTGTCCGAAGCGTATGAGGACTACCGAACGCATGTCACACCCAGGCACCGGGGGGCCGACAGTGAAGATCTCCGCTTGAGAGCCATGAACCGTCACTCGATGGCCTCGCTCCCGCTGGCAAAACTCGACGCGTTTGTGATCGAAGAATACATCGCTGACCGGCTGGAAAGCGTCTGTGGCAGTACAGTCAATCGCGAACTGTCCATCCTGACACAGGTCTTGAAACGCGCTCGCAAACGCAAGTGGATGGCCCATAATCCCATGGAAGAAGTCGATCGGCCGCCCGAGTCCCCGAACCGAAACCGGCGGCTAAGCAAGGCCGAGCACGCACGATTCCAAGAATCCCTGAAAACGACGCGCAACAGACTGTTCAAAGCGTTTCTCACGGTGAGCCTCGAAACGGGTATGCGCCGTGGAGAACAACTCAGTATCGACTGGCCTCAGACTGATCTCGAGGAACGTATGATCCGTTTGCGTGCTGATCAAACAAAGAATGGAATGCCGCGAGACGTTCCTCTCAGCAAGCTTGCAACTGAGACATTGCGCTCTCTGCTAAAAAAAACCGGTCGCAAGCGTTTCGTTTTCGATGGTTTGACCGCCGATGCGGTCAAGAAATGTTGGCAGCGAGTGTGTAATCGCGCAGGTATCGAAGACTTTCGTTTCCATGACCTCCGCCATGAACGCGTTTCAAGTCTGATTGATGAAGGATGGAGTGTACTTCAAGCCATGGCGGTCTCAGGTCACCAGGACATGCGCGCATTTCGGCGTTACGCCCATCCAAATGTCGAAACCATCGTCGCGAAACTGGATGAATTAAAGCAGCGATAAAAGCAAAAAGTGCAGCCATGGCGAATAGCCATGGCTGCACAATCACCAGACATAAGATTTTATGCAGGATATTTAGTAGCGAGCTATCGGTGAGAACACATTTGGATGAGAGGAATTGCCGAGCGAGGCAGTATATTCGAGTGAATTCTTGACGCGCTCAATAATTTCCTCATAGTCCTTGGCATCTTTACTCAGTTCCTTCCAATTCCAGAACCGATTCACGAATTCGGCCACCGCGACGCGCTCGCAGATGCTGAGTTCGCTGATACGGGTCACGAACTCGCACAGATCGACACCTAGGCGTTCAGCAATATCGGAGCCTTCTTCGAAGACTGCCGATTCGATAAACATGACGCTTTGCGTAGAGGCGAGTTCGCCGCGATAAGTATTGCAGAGTAACAGCCACTCTTTGTGTGATAGATCAGGTAAAGCATCCCACAGCATCATGGCAAGATGCTCAACGGCATTCGCTACGAGTACCGAGAGCGATCCTGTACCTGGTCTGAAACCGAGAATCGCCACATGCCGAGGCATGAGCGCAAGCAAGCGACGACTAAGCGGAGATAGCAGAAAGCCACCGCCGGGATTTTCGTCATCAATATTTGGAACCATCGTGAATGATCTCCCAAAATTCTTCACCAACCCGGTGAAAAGGGGAGCATGGCCATTCCATCCTCAACAGCGTATAGCCAACACACCCCTCCAAATCGGTATGCCCACAGCCATAAACCTATACCCCTATGTTATTTATAGTAATTTAGTTACACACCTCATCCCGGTCAGCCGAACCTCTGTTCGCTATTTGCGAACTTCTTTCGCTTCTGATATAAATACCGGCGAGTACTGGAATGGGTCTGCCCCTCGGGGCGCTACCCTCGCACCAGTGGGACCGTAAGGTCTGTGGGAGCAAGTCTCCTGTCTCTTCCGGCGGCACGGGCCGTCGGGGCGTGTCGATGAGTGGCGCTCGTGGTCCCGGAGTTAGGTGACGACGAGCGAGGGACTCGTCGTCATTTCGGAAGAAGGGGTGAAGATCGTCGTCTGACCCTGCCTCCATGTTTGCGAGGGGACATCGCAATTCCGCGATGTCGAACATGGAGGATTGAATATGTTTCGAGGCAGTACTCGACGGCGTTCTAAGCGTGCATGGTACAAAGAGTTGCTTTTGAATCCGGTGACATTGAAGTGGGGATTTTTCCTGCTTCGCGCAATTGATGTCATCCGCAAGTGGATCTGAAGACTACGTACGCATCACCCCTCTATCCAAAAGGTGTTCCAATGATCCATAGGGCTTTAAAGCTTACGCGCGAGTTCCACAGAATAAAACAAACTGAACTCGCTGAAAAATTGAATATTTCCAAGTCGTACCTGTCTGAGATCGAATCCGGCAACAAGAGTGTTTCTGTAGCACTTCTCGAGAAATACTCGGAGATCTTCGGTATACCAGTTTCAACATTTTTCCTATTCAAGGAAAGCGTATTGTCACCAGCGACTAAAGCCGAAACCGATCGCGCAGATCGTCTACTCCAGTTTTTCGAATGGGTTGCTCAAGAAGATGACAACGAAGAACACGACCAAGAAACCAAAGAAAAGAAAACTGGAACGTCCTAGAAAACAGTATGCTCTCGATCAGTGCGCGCTGTATGGGATTCGCGGCCTTGGCCAGCTTACTCGCGTTCTCAAATATGATGGTGACCCTGAAACACTTGAACACCTTGCGGATCAAAAAAACAATTGGGTTCTACCCCGATTCTACGGACGGTTTGAAAGCGACTGAAACTTCATGTCCTGATTGGCCACTCGTCGGCGCATTCTCGGATTATGAAATCGCTCAATATAGTTAAACACGTCAGCCTTGGCTGCATCCAGTGTCGGGTACTTCATCCGATTAATCCGATCCCGCTTGAGTACGCCGAAGAAACCCTCGCAAGCCGCATTGTCGCCGCAGTGCCCGACTGCACTCATTGAGCAGTTCAGCCCATTCCGCTTTAGAAGCCGCTGGTAATCGCCACTGCGGAACTGGCTGCCTCTATCCGAATGAAGGATAAGTGGCGTAACTCCCTGCCGCTGCCAGATCGCCATTTCAACTGCGCGTATCACCATCTGCCGGTCCTGCCTGTGATGCATGGACCACCCGATAACCAGTTTACTGAACAAGTCGATAACAACACACAAGTACAGCTTGCCCTCGCCAGTGGGAATCTCTGTGATATCCGTGACCCACTTGGTTTCAGGCTCCAGTGCTGTAAAGTCACGCTCCAGGTGGTTCTTCACGCCGGGCGGAGGCAATACCGCCTTGGCATACTGGCCACGCTTACGCTTACGTTTACGTGGCCACCCCTGCAACCCGTTTATTGCCATTAACCGCGCAACCCGGTTTTTACTGGCGGTCTCACCGGCCTCACAGAGATCCTCGTGCATCCGGGGTGCGCCCAGGCTACCCCGGCTATCTTCATGCAGCGCTTGTATGCGTTTCAACAGCCGCTCGTTCTCCCGAGCGCGAGGGCTTGGCTTGCGACATTCCCAAGCGTAATAACCACTGGGGGAGACCGACAAACATCGGCACATGAGACGGACTGGAAACTCGCCGCGACAACGTTGAATCGCCTGGTACCTCAGGACGATTCCTTTGCGAAGAACGTTGCCGCTTCTTTCAAAAAATCCCGTTCCTTCTTAACGCGCGCCAACTCTCGCTTTAGTCGGGCTAGTTCTTCGTCCCGGGGGCTTCCGGCGCCGCCAAAAGCGTGGCTACCACGTTGCCCAGCTTCCCGTTTCCATCGGGTTAGCAAGTTGGCAGCAATCCCCAATTCCCGAGCGACCTGCGCGCAACTGACGCCAGGCTGGTTAGTCTGTTCAATGGCCCCTTGTTTGAACTCGGGGCTGTATTTTCTTCGTTTTTGCATAAACACTCCTCACACCCATTATCGGGCTTCTTTAAAGTGTCCGCAAAATCTGGGTAGAACCCGTCTGCTCAGTTAACAATAAAGCCGAGTCGTAATGTCTGATCGCGATCATTATCAGCGCAACAGCAAATTTAGTTGAATACCAGAAAAGTAGAGAAAAAACCGTCAACGTCACTCCAATAAATTTTTTCCTAATACCCTGATACCTCTCAGTATCCTTTCGTATTCTTGGTACGACATCACAGCCGCTACTCGCTGCCCTTTCCGAGTAACAATGATATCTTTTCCAGGTAGCTGTCGAATCAGTGATTCCACCGAGAATTCTGGGGCAGTAATTTCGGCCACTATAGGCTTAATTACATCAGCGAGGAGTGATTTTGCCTTTTCAATGACCACTTCCCCGTCGCGGGAGTATCTGTCACAAATCGCCTGGTCTAGCGCCTCGGGCAGGATTGCCCGCCACTTGGCGGTCGTACCCTCCTCAAGCACAAGTAGTCGGTCAACCACGCCCGACGGGAGGGACTCGATTATCGCCGCCAGGCCAGTAGCGCTCAATTCTTTGACAGAATCCTCCTTATCACTGCCAGATTGCACATATCGCTTCATAATCCATGCGATTGCGACCTTATCCATTATATCTACGGGTATAGCTAGTATGGATTTCGTGCGGCGTTTATCAGCATCCTTGATCAAAGAGAACTCGGGCGGGTTTTCGAGTTCGAGATGCACCTCTTTGGCTGGTGTACCAGGCAATTCCTCTTTCTCAAAGAGGTGATAGTGCTCACCAGTACCAATCGTTTTTCTTGTGCTCATAGTTTACCGTCCGAAGAGTTTTTCGACTGACTAACTGCGTCTATCGTGCATTGCGGCATCACCGATAGTAAACTGGCGAACCCCTACGAAACAGTTGACGTAAACACTTTTGCGTCGATTGTTCCCAGCTCTCCTGTAATATCATCATTACTGTATTACGGTACCTTCCATACGTAATACAGACAACATGTATTACACTCTGCGCAGTACATTTACCCGCTCGAATTCGGCAATAAAAAAGCCCGCCATAGGCGGGCTTGAAACGACAAGAACAATGTCTATTGTTTACTATCTTTACCTGACAAAGCGATCACCATCTCCGAGAGTCTGGAAAGAGCACTTTCTAAACGCTCCGCCCTCCCCTCGTCTTCACGTTCGTACTGAGCGAGCTTCACTTCGTATTCGATAGAAAGCTTCTTCAGAGCCTCGATTTCATTTTTTTGCGCCTCGATCTGTAGTTGATAGGAACCCGACTCTGCTTCCATTTCTTCTAGCACATCAAGAGCATCTTCTAACTCCAATTCCAAGGCTTGGACGCGGTCATTGGATGCTGTACGGATCATTTCAACATCGGCGGCAGCGAGGTGAACCGCTTCGTCCCACATTTTTCCTACAGACACCGATATGGCCTCAAAAATTTCTTTGGGCATATCGGCTTTCTTTCCAATATATGGCGGGGATTCCGCTTTTAGTGTCTTCAGGTGTTTATCGATTGTCGAATATGAGCCTGTATCACCAAGCTCTTTTCGAACCTTACCAGGCGTCGCGATTTCTCCGCGATCTTCCAGAAGCGATTTCACATTACGCACTTCTTCTAAAGTAATACCACGTGCCATACTTATATTCCTTCACCAGATTTATACACCACGTTTCTGTGGGCCTATCCGGTATAGGGAATATTGTGACGAAATGCGGAAATTAACTTGCGAGTTAGCGATAAAGTCTCTAAGACTACGATTGAATTGTTTTGAGCAGATCTCCAAGTACTATGAACCAGGTCCGAAATCCATACACTTAATACGCCGCTACAGCTTGTATACTGGAACGCAGTCTTCAGACTAAGGCGATATTGGCCAAGTCGCCAAGCACAAGTAACCTATTTTTTTACAGAAAATCCGGTATCGTTGATACTAATTTCCTCTTGATACAACATACTTAACCACTCCTTCTGTTTCTCACTTCTTTCCCTGCCCTCTTTCTCGGTTATCGAGCCGATTTTACACCAACAACGTTCACTTCCTTCCAACTTGATTTGGTTCAATGTTCGACTGCAATGCGAGCAGGGGACATAATACATTTTCTCATCGTGCTGACGCCTTGTTGGCTCCCATTGTGGCGGTAGTGAACGTTTGTATTTTTCCACCAGATCTCCTGGTACGAGATCCCAAGACTGGTTACCTCTGACAATGTTAGAGCGTAACTTAATTGATCCCGATGCTTTTTTTCTCGAATATTCAGTGCGTGGTCGATTTCCTTCTTCACCGCTATCCGACAAATTCTTGATATGAGATCCTATTGATAGTCCAAACTCCAAATTGTGTATCTCTCGCTCGCTACCATGGCCCACCATAGTCGAGCGAGCAACGACCGTTGCCACCAGATCGTGATCAATATTTACATCAATACTCAATCGCTCTGTCAGTGGCGCTGCTTGTTCATCTACTCCCACCAACAGTGTCGCATATATTCTTCTTGGATCGCCTGCCAGATTCCTATCTGGCCAGACAGGTCTTGCAAACTGAAACTTCCCATATCCATCTCTTGGATCGACACAATATGCATCAAAGTGGAACGGGAAATTCTCGTTCTCGATGGGCAGCTCCGTTTTTTCTTTTATCAGCGTTGAGTAATCATCATCGCCTAGCAACAACTCAAAGGGTTTTGCCAATGTGAGCCTGACTCCATCGTGCGCTATCCACGCAGCTCCTTCCGATATAATTCTATCGCCATTCTCGATTTTCGGAACACGCAGTGGGTCGAATCGCTCTATAAGTCGTTCTCGTATATAGGGCATACGCACCATGCCGCCGGTCGCCAAACAAAGTGCGATAGAAGCCTCATTAACTCCCGTCGACTCCAGGAGTTCGTCAATATTTTTCATTCCAGCATCGACGATATCTCTTGTGAGTTCGACTAACTTCTCCCTGGTCACTTTGACTTCCAAGGTATGTTCTGGTCCGTCGCTTTTCAGATAATGGGCAACGGCGATCGATGCACTTGATCGATCTGAAAGCCCAATCTTTGCCGTCTCACATTGCGCAATTAGCTTAGCCTCTGCATGCGGAAACTCATTGTCGACATTATCGATGCCATGCTGGCTGATGTGTTCCGTTTTTGCGTACCGAATCAATCTATCGTCGAATCTGTCGCCACCGACCGTGTTATCCCCTTTACTTTGTATTTGAACCAACATCCCTTTTGTGATCTTGCATAAGGTTAGATCCAGTGTGCCGCCGCCCCAATCGAAAACTAAAATAACCTGCCCTTCCAAATCCGCCAGCCTTCTTTGGAAATCGGGAAGCGATCGCAAGTAACCGTATAAGGCTGCGAACGGCTCTTGAACGAATTGATGTATGTGTATCCCCGCCTTTAATGCAGCTTCGCGGAGATCCCGACGAGCACGACCAATTGCATTTACCGGGATCGTCATCACGGCTCGTTCAAATGTTTCGCCTGCGATATTCCGTTGTCGAGCGTCATTACGAACATGTTGAAGAATTTCTGCCACAACATCATCGACACCTCTCGCAATCCCCCCAACATGGATCTTTTCACCGCTACCCAGAAATCGCTTTGGCGATCGAACAAAATCGCCTATGACGCCGACATCAGTCGTTTCAATGGAGTTCTTTGCAGCCCGACCAACCACTACTTCATCACCGTGATATCGAACAACAGATGGATGTGGCAACTGATCGTCCTCATTGACGAGAGACAACATCTTCTCGCCCACAACGATGGATGCTAATGAATTGGTTGTTCCGAAATCTAATCCGTAGATTTTAGCCATTCTATTTCTTTCCTGATTTCTTCTTTTGCCATTTCAAGGCGCTCGAGAATAACGCCCTTTCGTGGCGGGTCCAGTTCCGTAAACTCAAGCGCTGTCTCTAATAGCGGAGTAAGTCTTTTCTCAAGAAAAACTCTGGATCGACCCTTTAGCTCCCCCTTTCCGTGAATACTAACAGCCTGATTGTGCTCAACACGCTGCTCCAGAGATGCTTTATCTTTCTCTAGGCGGATTAGGTTCGCCTCCAGTTCACCAATCTTTCGCGTCTTCTTGTCGATTTCCTCTACCGCACCAGCCAATTTCTCCTGAAGTGTTTGCGAACGTCTCGACTCTTTCTCTCTCTCTTGGCGCTCATGACTTTCAGCTTTTTTAGCCAGTGTTATTTTTGTCAATCCATTCTTTACGACCTGTAGAATATCGGTCATTGCCTTCATCTTCGTTGCTGGCCTGAACAAGATGTCAGCTGTAGAAGAGATACTGCCTCTCCTTCTTTCCCGATCTGCAATCAGTGCATTTACAAGAAGTTCTGTCGCTTCAATTTCATCGAGATTCCGGCTGTAACTTTTCCATATTCCAAATGCTTTCAGTAAATTGAGCGCATAGTTATCAACCTTTCTCCCGGTCAGTGCTGGTTTAAGGCCCTGTAGCACCTCGTTAAACACCGCAGGTGCGGGCCGATCTATATCGATTTCTATCCCGTAGTGCGCGCTCAACTGTTGCCTGCATCCCTGTGTCGCAAAATCAACGCACTGTCTTGTCAGCGCTGACTGAACGTTCACTGCGCGATAGAGAAGGTCAAGTGTTTTTGAAAAGTCCGGATCCTTTTCGGCAAGAACTTCCAGACATCTTCGTAGGTCGTCTTCCTGAAGCTTCCCTATCTCGTTTTTCTTCAAGGCAGATAGAAAACGTGCCGCAGGCAGTTTATCTGTTTGATAATAGTCAGATAGAGATCGAATGGCTTCATACTTTGCGTCTTTCGACGACTTGTTCTTTTTCGAATCACTTGGATCCACTTCCTTCGTCGAATCTTTCATGTTTTCGTCTACAGGTACCATCATTCAGCCCTGTCCTCGAGTTGTGATTCTGCCCAGCCTCCGAATACCGGATCGTTCACAAGATCCTCCAAAGTCGTTTTGAGAACGTGATTTTCAGAATTGCTTGCAGCGAGAGCCGTTATCACGCGAAGCTTTGAAAGATCGTAATACGACAGTTTCCTATTGCTCGCGGAGGCAAACAGTTCTGCAACATGCGCATCTTCATTTTCTCCATTGCACGTCTTATCGAAGATAGTAAGAAGATCAAAGGAATCCCTATCTATAGGACATGCAGGCAATTCCCGGACACCTTCGCGAGTGGCACCATGCTTGGAAAGGTCTACCGGTATACACCTGGCCACGGCGGAGAACATAGCATTCGCAGCATCAAGCAACTCAGCGCCACATGGAAGCGGGGGATTACGAAAATCGTTGAGATTGAATTTTATTGCCGCGCAAATCGCTCTTGAAACCGGGCGATCGAAATCATGTAGCGTGTCTAGCGCCTGCTGCATCTTGTCTTTGTATGCAGACAACGGAAGAGAAACTCCAGAGCTTTCGTTCTGGTCTTTTATCAACACGCCTGTGACGTAAACCGCCAATGCACTGGCATATTCATCGGCTCCAAGATACCTTGAACATGCATCTGAAAAACGTCTGACATCACCCATCTTGACGTCATCGATAGCGAGCATGCGAATGAAGTTCTCATCTACCGCTTCTAATTCTGCTTTATCTGCGATTTTAATCCTGAGAATATAATTAGCCTCGACTGAACGTTCATTGTCTGGGCCACTATTTATCAGGTTTATTGAATAGTGCGCGTTTCTGCCGTTGGCGAGAATCTCCTTCAGCGCCGCCGCGCCCATTTCTCTATACTCCCCACCATCCTTGCTTACCCTTATTCTTCGCACATTCGTCAAATCGATATCATTCTTGCGTATGGGGTATCGAATGGTCTGCTCCGAATATGCTGTTCGATTACCAATGAATATAACGGGTCGTTCTATCGGGTGTTCGACGCTAATGTGCGTTGATAGCTCACCGATCGTTTCGTAGTGCTCGTCGCAGTAAGGGCAATAATGAATTGTGGGCCTTGTGGGATATTGCTCGCCCAATCCACCACGTTCCCAATATCGGTCGATTGCGGTTTCCTGGATCCAGCCAACAGTCGGCATCTATTACTCCACTGTCTTGTTAATTCTGATTGTGAGTGGTTGGAAAATCGCCGCAAATCGAACAGGGGAATTCTCCGCGTCTTTTTCCCTTATCTGCTGCAAGGGTATCGCTTCAGAGGCTACCCTAAAATGTCTTTACTAGCAACTAGTTAGCGTCTTTTCGAGGCAATTTTTGTCACCGATATCCACACGGCAGTGCGTGACAGGCCACCTGTTACTGGCGGCTGCTTTACTGAACCCGCTCTCGAAACAGGCACAAAGACAAATCTAGGTGTAACTAGCGTATCTGGATCGCCGCGTTGATTGCCAGTCATGATAGCTGAAAGAGGTTTCATCATCGCCCATGAAGCTGCGGAGCCATGTAGGGGGCTTCTTAATCGACTTTCTTTCGCGGGCGACCTCTCCGTCGGTGACTGGCGCGATGAGGCTCTGCGCATAACTGGTCCCGTAACCAGGCCTCTATTACTGTGCGTGCCCAGTAGACACGCCGCCCACCCAACCGTTTGGGTGGCGGCAAGGTCCCATCTCGAACCCAATTTTCCAAGGTCCGTTCAGAGATCCCGAGGATTTCCCGAAGGTCGGCTTTCGTTAGTGGTGCTATGCTATGTGACACGCTACATTCCCGTATTAACTCTCGATACTGTCTAATAGGGAATCCGGACTCAAAACGAGGACGTTTTGGAGAAAAAATTTGCGGCGTAGCCCCGGGACAGGCTTGCTCCAACATTGCTCCAAATTTGCTCCACACCTGAGGACAAACATGACGCCTTATTGCGGTCCATTGCGTCTTATTGCGGATAACAGTCTGTTTTTATTGGAGTTAATCTTGCGCGGGCCGCATACCGTCACAGCTTGATAACCAGCTGTTTTTATTGTAAAAAGTACGCAGGCTGTACGAATCGAAGGGCAAGAAGGATTCACACGGCAGGGGTCACTGGTTCAATCCCAGTACCGCCCACCATATTTTCAAG
>CBDUKH010000118.1:0-11134 GCA_965367755.1 uncultured Rhodothermales bacterium | reverse complement strand
GGTAAAGATCGCTTTTTTATCACCTCCAAAAATAATGCAACTAAACGTGAGCCTGTTGATGCCCGTTTTTCGTTTGTAAGGTAGGCGGCAATGGTGTTTTAGCCAGTATCGCTTGAACATCTCCTCGAATTGTTTCCATCGCATTAAGGTGAGGTCCGCCAATGAGTCAGCGTTTACCGTCTTTTGCAGTAGTACGTATAACTTTTTGCTCAATTTGTATTCTGTTAGCCTGCTCAACGAACACTGCGCGATCGCAAGTTGTTTTTGAAGTAACAACGACGGCTCCAACTGGAGCAGGTTCGCTTCTCGAAGCTATTAACAACGCCAATTCGCAGGCAGGAGCCGACACGATAAAATTCAACATCTCCGGGGTCGGGCCACACATCATTGAACCGACTGGGCCACTGCCTGACATCGACGATCCTGTTGTCATCGATGGATTCTCTCAGCCGGGCTCTTCGCCGAATACCAATTCAATCACGGAGGCTAGCAATGCTGTCTTGATGATTGGCCTTGACGGCAGTAGCGCAGGGATTCAAAACGGAATCGTACTCAAAGCAGGAAATTCGGTCGTTCGGGGGTTAGCGATTTACAACTTCGATATCGGCGGCATTCAGATCGACAGCCCCGGTGGCAATCATATTTCTGGCTGCTATGTCGGAACGGACATTACCGGGTTGCTCGCCAGACCCAATGCCAATCATGGAGTTGCAGTTGTAAGTGGCGCGGACGACCTGCTGGGAGGCCTTAATCCCGAAGACAGAAACGTCATCTCGGGTAATGGATGGGTCGGCGTAGCAGTCATTGGAGTCAATACTATCGGCACCGTCGTCCAGGGAAATTTTATCGGACTTGATGCCAATGGAACGGCGGCGCTCGGAAACGGACAACACGGTGTGAATGCGGGCAGGGCCGCAACAGGAACAGTGGCCTCCCAGTTTGTTATTGGTGGAACTGAGCTTGAAGCACGTAATGTGATTTCGTCCAATTCCTGGAGTGGGATCCTCGTTATTGGAGAAGGCGCAGATGATTTTCTGATCGCCGGAAACTACATCGGAACCGATCGGACCGGCAGCGTGGCCAGAGGCAATAGCATCGGAGGAATTGATATTGCGTTAGGACCAGCGAACGGCGTGGTTGGCGGCGCAGGAAGTACGCATGGTAACCTGATCGCAGCGAACGTCAGCAACGGCATTGCCTGTCAACAAGACTGTGACAACATGGTAATCCAGGGCAACATTATTGGCACCGACCCGAGTGGCACAGCTGATCTGGGTAACGGAATTGATGGCATCGTTGTAGTAGACTCGGACAATGCACTGGTTGGCGGATCGGCATCCGGCGAAGGCAATGTCGTCGGAAACAGTGGTCGCATCGGAATCTATTCGTTCGGGTCCAACAGCGGGACCCACGTTATCGAAGGTAACTTCGTTGGCACGAACAGAGACGAGACATCCGACATCGGAAATACAGACGCTGGCGTTCGACTTGAATGGGTCGGCCACACAGTGCGAGGTAATTACATCGCCAACAACTCTGAAGGAATTGTCGTTTTGGGAAGCGGCCATCGACTTACGCAGAATTCGATCTACAGCAACGACGGCATCGGAATTGACCTCGGCTTCGATGGGCGATCAGTAAACGATGCCGGGGATGCGGATACGGGAAATAATAATATGCAGAACTATCCCGAGATAAGTGACGTCGGGTATGACGCTGGAGCAAACGAAGTCTCCGTTACTTATCAGGTACCATCGACTACAACCAATTCATTCTATCCGTTGACAGTCGAGTTTTTCGTATCGGACGACGGCGAGGGACGTCGATATATCGGTTCAGACACATACACTGCCGCGGACTATACGACTGGACCGTCAAAGCAATATTCTTTTGCACCGGTCGCCGGCGTCTCCGCATCTGACAAAATAGTCGCCACAGCCATCGACTCTGGTGGTCAGACCAGCGAATTTTCTGACGTCACCGTTAGCCTACCCTTGGAGGAAGAATCTCCCTCCTACGCAGATTTCCGGATACGGTCTGTTTATCCGAACCCGGCTACATCTCATGCTACAATGGTCTTTGAGATGCCAGAGTCAGGCCACGTCCGCGTCGAGATTCTCGATCTACTGGGTAGAGTTCAGTCTGCAACATTTAACGGCGCCGTAACGATTGGAACGCAGGATATCTCTCTTGATGTTCGCAATATTGCGAGCGGACTGTACTTTGTGCGGATCGCACACGAGGAGCGATCGACGACGCGACCACTGGTTGTGCAGCACTAGCTGACGGCAGATCCATCTGCTTACCGGTTGTCACGTGCTAGAGCTGCGTAATTCTCCGCCAGGACATCCAATCGCAGATCAGTTTTTGCTCGGCTACGATGTATACGGTTCGGTGACTCGGACGACAGGTCTAATTCGCCCGTGATAACGGTGGCGGCGTCCGACATCGCCTGGGCTACGACCACGCCGTCGGCGTCAATAATACATGTCGGAGATAGCCCATCCTGGGTGCCTGAGTGGCTGCCGTCATCTCTCATGCCGGCTGCGACGACAGGGATTCCTGTATCTATCGCACGTGCTCTGATTTGTATACTAAAATTTCCTGGCGAAGGAAGTCCAATCAGATGGGGAAAGCACAACAGTTCGGCACCTTTATAGGCAAGAATTGATGCAGTTTCGGGAGATATAAGATCCCAGCAGATAAGGATCCCTATCCGACCAAAATCAAGATCGAAGACTGGTATTGAATTACCGGTGCCAGCTGCCTGTTCTTCCCGGCAAATCTGTGGTTCATGCAGCTTTTCATACTTACCGACGAGATTGCCGGAGCGATCAATAATTATTGCCACGTTTTGACAACAGCGATCCTCCCCTCGATCTTCTATCAACCCGGCGACAATGTTTGTCGAATAGCGTCGTGCAATTTCGCACAGGGCATCCGAAGTAGGCCCGGGAATATCTTCGCATACATCACGATATGAGAAGTCAGGCCTGCCATCCGGGTAGCAAAGCATTGCTACTGCTTCCGGAAGAACGACCAGGTCAGGCGATGCCTCCGCAGCCTTGCTTGCCATCTCAAGAGCATGTGCCCTGTTCTCGACAGGAGTTCGAGAAGCATCCGACCAGAGCTGAACAGCGGCAACACGGACGTTTTTCATCGGCTATCGTTCATGTACGAGGATGCTGTCCAGTGCTGAACTCATGACGCTCAGAGTTTCAGCAATCTCACTCTCCCCGTGGGCATAATTCATGAGGTAAGGGCTGGATGGAAAAACACCATGCTCAAACAGATACTTGTCAAACGCAGTCTGCAGGCTTCCATTATCCTCATCGTTATCCGACATCTTAAACTGAGGAGCAACGGCTAATCCAAATGATCGCGCAGAGAGACCTCTGGCCGTTGCCATCTCATTGAACCCATCCTGAAGTAATTTCCCCATTCGCCAGATGGTATCAAATACAGGTTCATTCTGCATCACGTGAAGGGTAGCCAAGCCCGCAGCCAGCGAAAGTGTTTCGCCTGCATGGGTCGTTGTAATCATGACCTTGTCAAACATTTTCATGTACTCACGCTTCCCGCCCACGACAGCCAGAGGGTATCCGTTGGCAATTGCTTTACCATACGAGGTGAGATCTGGAACGATATCGAAGAAACCCTGTGCGCCGTCGAGTCCCAATCTAAACCCGGTCAGAATCTGATCGAAGATCAGTACCGAGTGGGCCGAGGTTGTCAACTCGCGAGCCTTCTGTAGAAATTCGGAGGCTACATTTTCATTCCAGTCATAAGGCACAGTAATCATACCGGCGATGTCGTCTCCCCGAGTACGGAAGGCTTCTTCGAGAGCTTCAATGTCGCCATACGGCACCTTGATAACGTAGTCGTCCAGAGCATCAGGGACACCGTTTCCCATTCGCGGCCATGACCATGACATCGAATTACCGACACCACAGGAAAACCAGTCTCCGTGACCGTGGTACCCGCATGTTACGATCACATCCTTACCGGTGTATGCTCGCGCCAGCCGAACGGCAACGTGGTTGACCTCGTTGCCACTTTTCAGGAACCGAACCTGATCCAGCCCTGGAATTATTCTTACCAATTCAGCCGCCATTTCTACTTCAAGTGGAGATGCCATACTAAACAGGACACCCTTCTCAAGTTGTTTGCTTACAGCTCGCTGAACGGTGGGATGATTGTATCCAAGAATGATGGGTCCGAGGGATGATCGATAGTCGATATAGGTTTTGCCGTTCGTCCCGTACACTCTGCACCCTTCGGCCCGTTCAACAAAGTGGGGCATCGCCTGGCCCATTTCGGGCTTGTGTCTCTTAGCGTTTGTCTGTGTTCCCCAAGGAATCAGCGCGTCGGCAAGCTCAATTCTTTCTTGGTCTGATTTCAGTTTATCATTCATTATGCAGTCGTGTCAGGGTCGTCCGGAGCGTCGGAAGACATCAATTTCATTTTCCGCAGTGTAAGTATTATTGCCAGCCCGATGGCAACGGCTATAACTGCACCGACAATGTTGAGTTGCCACCCACTGTCGTTGAGAGTTGGTATTGTGACGATGAAAAGGATACCGCCGATCAAAATAGACAATCTGCCTACAAGCATGCTCGCTCGAATGCCTCTGAGATCGAGGGCCATATCAGGAGTTGCAAACGCCGGCGTCGCAAGATCCGTTTCAAAGGCTTCAATTCGTTCTTTATACTTTCCTTCCCGCTTTGTGAATGCCGTGGAGGCTAAGAATATTGTCGTCGTTGCCAGAATACCGGTAAGCATCTGAAGCTCATAGCGCGTCATGTGCATGCCCAGAACGGTGAGGTCGATATCAATAAAGAGACTCGCGAACGAATCTGCCGGCAAACCTTGAACAACGTTAGCAAGAAAACTCATTGCGACGATTGCTACGACACCAAATCCAAAAGAGACAATCCCGGACCACCACGGTGTCCTTGTGATTACCAATCCTAATATCACTGGAATAAACATGGGCGCGCTGTACAATGAATTGGCTTTGGTATGTACGTCGAAGACTCCTCCCAGCTTTTCCATATTGAAGGCAATCCATGTTGCAATCAGGCCCATTAAGGCAACGCTGAGTTTTCCGAAGATCAGCTGTACTCTATCGGACGGCAGTCTCCCTGTAGTTTTGTTGTACAGTGGTACGTAAGCATCCTTTGTGACTACCGCTGCCAGCCAGTTGAGGGCGGTATCTGCAGAACTCATTGTTGCTGCGAACATGGCGGAGACGATTATCCCGAGCATACCATGCGGGAGGATTCCGAGCGCCAGAGTGACAAATGCCGCCTCTGTCGGCTCATTCAATTCAGGCCACATACTTGCAAGGTCAGGATACAACACCCGCGCAGCCATAACGGGGAGAATCCACATCAAGGGTAACACGAGACTGAGTCCGGCGCACCATGCTGCCATCTTACGTGTGTCACGTTCGTCGGGTACGCTATAGTATCTCTGCGCTATGTGCCAGTTTACATTGTAGCCGAGTACAATGTTTAACCCGTACGCCAGCCAGAATAGTCCCGGCCGGTCCTTGAGCCTGAACCCCAGAAAACCTTCCGGTGCTTCAGTTATCAGCCGTGATATTCCATCTCCCAGCGAACCGTCGCCAAGCACAAAATAGGATACGGGCAGGATGATCAGAGAGGCCAGGAATAAAACGATGAACTGCAGAGAATCCGTCACCATAACAGCCCAGATCCCACCCAGCAATGTGTAAAATACGATGACGACACCGGTGCCCAGCATGCACGCCTGCAGGCCATTCATTGAAAGACCAGCGAGCTGGAATGTCACCGTATTGAAACCAAACGCAGTCGAAACAAACACGCACAACGTATAAATGGATATCCCAAGCGTGAGGACATTAGGAATCACAGAAAAGACAGTGTAGAAATAAGTCGTCCCGGGTGAGTAACGACGAGACAAGAATTGCATCGGCGTGTCCAGTCGCGTCCGTCTCCAAAGGCGTCCATACAGAAAGTAACCAAGCAAGTATGCGGGCGCGGCCAGGCTGAATAGGATGATCGCGGCAGATCCGTTACGGTACGCGAAACCGGCAGCCCCAACAAACATGAATGCCGAGAATCCAGATATGAACAACGAGACAGCCGACATTCCCCACGGAATGTTTCCGCCTCCCTTAAAATAGTCGCTTGTCTTCTTGTTAAACCTTGAGACAATGAGTCCTGCGGACAGCACCAGAACTCCGTAGAGCGCCACTACCAGGTAATCAATTCCGTTCAGTGATTCGAGCAATTTCCTGGCGCCTCATGATGTGCATCGTTGCTTAAGTCGCTCGACGCGACTATCCTTGCTGTCGACCCGATAATATAAGTAACAATAGCATGCCAACTCGTCGCGACTTTCTGCACACGTCCACTGGTAGTCTTGGTGCATTGTGCTTCATGCCTTCGGCATTCTTTTTATCTCGCTCGCAATCTAGCCCCGAGCTTCCGCTCGCTCTTTTCTTCGGTACTGATGAACTGCAGCGAATGCGATCCATATTTGAATCTGACTCGTCGTTTGACTCACTAAAAGCACGCCTGGAGTCTCTCGACAGAATTCAAATGCGAAACTTTATTCGCGATGACGTCCGATACAACGATCAACTATACGATATCGTGCGACTGAGTGACGCGGCGCAGGGCATGGCTTTTTATTTCGCGTTGACTGGCGATGCGGACGCGGCGGCACTTTCGGCCGAATGTATCAGGTCGATCATGAAGTTTGATCGATGGGACTATTTCCTTGAGGCCGGCCAACTCGTCGTAGGTATCCAACGGGCTTCAAGTACTGTAATCGCTATAAGCGCCTGTGCAGACTGGCTCGGTACAACCATTGACGACGCTGAGAGATCGTCCTGGCTGACAACCATGCGGAAAAAGGGTAATGAAGCATGCTTCCGATCTGTCTATGGCATGAGGTATCCGGACACGGTCGTGGGGTGGACAAGAGATCCCGCCAGCACATATTTCGAACACCGTCCATGGGATCGCCCTACCGATTTATCTCAACGACATATTATCCTCGACAGCACTAATCTGAAGGCGGTACCTGCTGCGGCACTGGCCATCGGTGCGATGGCGGACAGAATCCACTTCGGCGAAACGGAAGATTCGAATCGCTGGATTGAGCAGGCAATATTCAGTCTGCGAACATTCAAGGATTTCTTCCTGCGTGATGGCTCGTATCATGAAGGAGTATCGTACGCCAACTATACGGCGCTGAATATCCTGAAAGCGACCAGTGTGCTTCGGCGTCATAACGTCGAAGATCTTACCGATATCATCAACTGGGCGGGATTCACCGAATACAATGTCGGCATGTCAATGCCAACTGCATCCGATCCTTATGATGTGGTAAATTTTGGTGACAATGGTAATTCCAAAACGGGAGAAGCAGGTCGGCCGAAGCGCACAGCTGTCTCGATGTGGGTCGGTGCGAATCTTTCAGATCCGCTCGCTCAATGGTTCGGATTGAACCTGGGAGGAGAGCACGACGAGTGGGCTTTAGTCTGGTACGATCCGGCTGCCACAGCGAGGGCACCCGAGCAGGGCAACCAACTCTGGAAATGCGATCTCGACTGGATTGTAGCTCGAACGGGTTTTCAGTCTGATGATTTGACCGTGGCGATGCGGAGCGGAGGCCCCGGAAATCACGAGCATGCTGATCGAAATAGTATTATAGTCAAAGACTATGGAGAGCAGTTAGTAGCCGACCCTTACAGGCCTCCATACGGTTTCAAGGATCCGAGTTGGATGATGAGAACGACGGCAGGGCATAGCGCCCTGTTGATTGACGGTGAAGGGCATCAGTATCATGACGGAACTGAGGGCACGAATGCATCGGATGCCCGTGCTCAGTTAGTCAGGAATGTTTTCAGGGATAGTTACTGCTACTGGACCAGCGATGGAACGCCGGCATATCAACTTGTGAATTCTGACGTCGAATTCGTGGGTCGTTCCGTTTTTGTGTCTTACGATCATCATACCATTGTCATATTCGACAAGGTGATAAAAAAGAATGATCCGTCAGTCGTGCAGGCGCGCTTTTTCGGCTACAATCACGACGGCAAATGTCGCATCGAAGCGAAGGCTAACGAATTTACTACGGCCAGACCGCTGGCAACGCTGCAGGGCCACTCTTTTGGCAACAACGGTGTCTTATGCTCTACAAAACACCTCCCTATACCAGAAGAAGTCGCAGTTATACATCCTTTCGCGGAATGCGCCACACAATCACCGGCGTTGACATCAGAGCTAGTAACGGTCTTGACTACGAACAGGGTGTCTGACGCGGCGCCAACGATCAGAATTAGTGAGAGCGGAGGTATCTATGAATGCCAGGTTAACCGAATTTCCGGGTCGACGAAATTGCTGATACATAACACTGGTCAGATTCCCGAGTTTGAGCTAATCCACAACTCATGACAACAGACTGGCAACGATCACTTTTCTTCGGCGACTTACACAATCACAACGCACTGGGCTATGGCCTGGGCTCGTTGGAACGGTCGATTGATATCGCTCAGACGCACCTCGACTTCTTTGCTTTTACCGGTCATTCGAGCTGGCACGACATGCCGGCAATGGAAGGAGATCGACAGCATAACTGGAGTAAAGGCTTTCGTAAACTCGAAGAGGCCTGGCCAAAGGTACAGCAGCTTGCCGCGTCAGCGAATACACCGCACGAATTTGTTTCGTACCTCGGTTTCGAATGGCACTCGAGTATGTTCGGTGACCAGTGTGTTGTCCTGCCAGACGACAATCATCCCCTGATTTTTCCAGATCGAATTGACCAATTGCGTAACTACTGTCGGCAACGAAATGGATTAATGATTCCCCACCATCTCGCCTATAAAACCGGACATCGTGGAGTTAACTGGGACGTTTTCGATAGCGAGTGCAGTCCCGTCGTGGAAATCTATTCCGAACATGGCAACGGACTTAGTGACCGGGGTGACTATGACTATTTCAACCATTCTATGGGTGGACGAGTTACGACGAACACTGCCGATCATGCCTTGCAGGAGGGGCTCGAGTTTGGGTTTGTAGCCTCGTCGGATAATCATCGAGGCTTCCCGGGAGCGTATGGAGAGGGGTTGCTGGGAGTCTGGGCGGATGAACTTACCCGACCAGGTATTTTCGAGGCGATTAAGCAGCGGCGAACAATAGCACTTACTGGAGATCGGATCCATGCTTTCTTTAGTGTCGATGGCTATCCGTTAGGTTCGCAGTGTCGGGCATCAACGCGTGCCGAACTACAGTATGTAATTGACGGCCGAGATGAAATCGACGTCGTTGACGTCGTGGTCAACGGCAGAATACAATCAAGGATATTTCCAGATTTGTCTCCTGACGCGCCTGTTGATCGTGGGCGTTTTCAATTGCGATACGAATGGGGCTGGGGCCCATGGAATGACATGGACCTGGATCGTGTGTGTGATTGGGATTTTACGGCAACGATTGTAGATGGCCGTTTACTCAATGTGTATCCCTGTCTCAGGTCCGGCCCCTTTGATGAAGCTCGGCGGCACCGGATTTCGTGGAATGAAGAGGCTGTAGATGTTATCTCGTACACGGGCCGCAAGGGTGCGTATCGACAGAACCCGAATCAAAGTATTGTTTTCGAGATCGAGGGTACGCCAGCCAGCGAGATACAGATTGAGTCGAGAAGACCGAAAGTCGACTCATTTCGTGCAGGGTTGGCAGGGCTCATGACATCCTCTGAGATGATACCTACTGGCCCCTTCCCTGCCGAAAGCGGGCTTCTGCACCGAATAGTCAGACGTAGCGAATCCTCGATGGATGGCAGCGTAGACGTAGATCTTAACTCGGGTAAAAACACCGTCTATTTGCAGATTCGCCAAAAGAACGGCCAGATGGCGTGGGCCAGTCCTGTCTTTATTGACGTTAAATAGCTCAGCGTGGACGCATCAAGATTACAACACGTACAGTTATCTGTAGACTACGTAGAAAGTTGCATGCTCCTTTCGGAAGAAGCCAACTGGAACCAGACCAGAGAGGACTGGAAGTTGATGCTGCGTAGTGGGTGCGGCTTCGGACGTGTAGATGGTAGTGAACTCGTTGCCAGCGCACTCGTCCTTCCATTCGATCGCAGCATTGCATGGATAAGTATGGTTCTGGTAAAGGAGGATTGGCGGCGGAAGGGACTGGCGACAGTCCTCATGAAAAAATGTGTCGAATATGTCGATACACTATCTCTGGTACCCGTGCTTGATGCGACGCTGGACGGAAGCAAGCTCTATGAAAAGCTTGGGTTTTCTGGACGGATGACAATTTCGCGTTATTCCCTAAATCATGTTCCTTCCAATGGTCGGCACGATGCGGTGGCTTTTGGTCGTGTCAAGAAGCTATCGGACCCAAACGAAGTCCGGGCGATCGACCGTGATGGTTTCGGTGTTGACCGGATGTTCGTTCTACAGGATCTGGTGTCGCGGAGCGGAACCACGTCGTGTTTTTCGACGAACACTGACGATGAGGCTGTTGGATACGTTACGGGAAGGCCCGGGACTAACGCGTATCAGATTGGACCTCTCGTCGCCACCAACAGTCCGATAGCTATCGACCTTACGATCGAAGTGTTGAATCAACTTGGCGGAACGGTCTACGTGGACGTACCTGATCTCCAGCTAGATTATACAACCTGGCTGATAACGAATGGATTTCAGAAGCAACGAAGCTTCATCCGCATGAGCATATCTGAATCACCGTTGCCGGGTAACGTCCGAAAATGTTTTGCAATCGGTGGTCCGGAACTAGGATAGTCAGAAGAAACGGATCGCGTTTTCAGATGCAATTAATTTTTTACTCGCTTCCGATATTCTCGACTCTGTCAGCTTGGCGACATTTGCTTTGGTATAAAGAAACGGTGTATGTGATCCGAACAAGATTCGCTCCGATGACATGCAGCCAACTAGTTCTTCCAGTACCAGGAACCAGTCGACAAAAGATGTATCGATACTGACGTTGCTTGTTTCGGCCGCAATTCGTTTCGCTTCCGGTAGATAGGCGTTGAGACAAATCAAGCTTAGTTCCGGGTGTAGGGAGCTCAACTTTATTACATCATCCACGGGAACGCCGACTATGTT
>CBDUKH010000117.1:0-11337 GCA_965367755.1 uncultured Rhodothermales bacterium | reverse complement strand
ATCTTGAAATCACCGTAATCTCGGTCCCGGCGTGTGCAACTGACGGTCTTTGGATCTGGGTGCCGTAGCGGACACTACCTCTCTATCTGCATCCATTCAGCACTTTGAAGAGAGCGATTACTTTCCTAGGATATTTCCTAGAAAGTTTCTAGCAAATCATCATTGGCGCAAAACGGGAATTGATATTAAGTTGCAACCGGGGAGGAGGTTTGGAGGCCCCCTGGCGTTTTTTGGGCAAAACGATTGTGCTCAAGGAAAAGAATACTGAGACGCCTCACTCCATTATTGTGCCGCCAGTGGTCAGAAATTCCAACACCTAGTTGCAGGATATTGATCGCAAGATCTCGCGGCGGTCCTTAAGCTTTTCCTTCCAGATGTCTTCGTCGATCTGCTGATCATCCAAAAAATATTCCCACCGATCAACCGTGTTTTCTTTCAAAACAATCCGCGTCTGCATGTGAGCAATTCGCTTCAGGGTCGGGGCGACGCCCATCTGGTGTATGAACGTAATCAGGCAGTCACCTTCCTCTTCCTGTCGAACTGACAACCAGTTGTCTCCACAGACATGACAAGAATAGAATCGTGATTCTGATTCGTCTCCGTAAATGTCCTGATCGCCATCAGCGTCTTCGACGGCAACATCCATGGGCATCATTGCCACTGCACCACATGCTTTGCAGGAAAGCTTATCCATAACCAATAATTATTCCGGTAGTAAGAAACGTTTCAAGAAAGTCGGCGGAGGGGGAGGGATTCGAACCCTCGGTACCCGCGAAGGGTACAACGGTTTTCGAGACCGCCCCATTCAACCACTCTGGCACCCCTCCGGTCAACGCGATAACGGTCGAGGCTCTGCTACATGAACTGCCGAGGCAAGTTCCTTTATATAGCCGCCATCCATACGCTCTTCAATTGCATTTCCTACAACAACGAAACTGGCGCCAGCCTGAACTTTGCGAGACGCTTCCGTCGGTGTTGATATCCCCCCTCCAACTATCAAGGGTATCTTACAATGCTCTGCTATCGCATAGATCATGTCTTCAGGAACCGATTCTTCTGCACCCGAACCTCCGTCCGCAAACAGATATTGCATACCCATCATCTCAGCAGCCAACCCTGTAGCGGCTGCTACATCCGGTTTTGTCCGCGGTAATGGCAATGAACCGCTAATATATTGTGCCGTGGTTAGTCGCCCAGACTCGATGAGCATATACCCCGTCGACAATGGTTCGACTCCGTACGACTTTATTAGCGGGGCTGCATGAATATGCTGACCAATCAGGTATTCGGGGTTGCGACCACTGATGATCGACAAAAAGAGGATCGCGTCCAGTGAAGGACTTATCTGATTGATCGAACCCGGAAAGCCAATAACGGGAAGCAGCGTCAGGGATTTCAATTCCTTAACAAACGCGTCGAAACCATGCTGCACGAGGATACTGCTGCCTACAAAAAAAGCGTCTACTTCCGCATCCTCACACAACGAAATGAAGTGGGGCAAACGACGAAGATCCATCTTGTCGGGATCGACGAGTACAATCAGGCCGGCGCCTTTCTCGGTCCTGGCTCTGCTGAGATGAGATGCTACGGTCACCGTGAATCCATTCTAGTTAGAGCAATCGTTATCGGGAGTATCGTCTGATCCAGCGAATATACTAATTACTGACAGGATGAAGTAAACCTTCCAATATTCTCCTGCTCTCGCTCAGAGCCGAGTCTAGTTTCTCCGGGCTATTCCCACCAGCTGTTGCCAACTCGGGACGGCCGCCGCCACCACCATCGATGAGTTTGGCGACCTGACCTACAAACTTGCCCGCGTTTATCCGAGTCCGCATATCATCCGAGACCATTGCTACGAGATAAGCCTTGTCGTTCTCTTCATTAGCACCGGCAAGGAGAACTACTGTCTCCGGTGCAAGAGTCGGTCTCAACGCTGTACCGAGATCTCGTAGAACGTCCATGTCGACGTTGTCAACCTGGATAGATGCATAGTTAATCCCGGCGATATCGATTGTATCGTTAAGTTTTTTAGCGACCGTATTCTGATAACTCTGTACTCGCAATCGGCCGAGCTCTTTTTGCATTGCTTTCTGGTTCGCCAGCAGACTTTCAAGTTCTTTATCGATTGACTCATCGGAAGACTTGAACAATGTTTTCGCTTTTTCCAGTTCGTTGATCTGGTTGTTTATCAACGAAACGGCATCCATGCCCGTAATGGCTTCAATGCGGCGGATACCTGAAGCGACAGACCCCTCACTCAGGAAGCGGAACAACCCGATCTCTCCAGTCGCTCCAACATGCGTACCGCCACACAACTCTACCGAATACTCTGGATCAAACGTTATAACGCGAACCCTGTCTCCATACTTCTCACCGAACAGTGCGGTCGCACCCCTGGCGATTGCCTCGTCGTATGGGACGTCACGATCCTCTTGCCGGGTAATGTTGCGCTGAATATTTTCGTTTACAAGCGATGCAATGTCGTCCAGATCTTTTTTATCGACTTTCTCGAAATGGTTAAAATCAAAGCGGAGTCTATTCGGAGCAACCAGTGAACCCTTTTGGGCAATATGTACTCCGAGAACTTCCTTCAATGCCGCATGGACCAGGTGGGTCGCCGTATGGTTCTTCGCTATGCGCGCCCTTCGTCCTCCATCAACACGTAGCTCAGCCAGACTTGTGATTTCTTCTGGCAACCGGTCCACAATATGCACGATTGAACCAGACTCCCTGTGTGTATCTAGAATCCTGACCTCCTCTTCACCAAACATCGCCTTCCCGGTGTCCCCTACTTGCCCACCACTCTCGGCGTAAAACGGTGTGGTGTCAAACACGATCTTGTGGTGGACACTGCCATCGTCAAGCGTTTCAGTAGAATAGCGTGCGACTCGTGCATCTGTGCCAAGCGAATCGTAGCCAACGAAAACGCTATCATCTCCCTTTGACACAACGTGCCAGTCGTTGTCTTTAGTCGATCCCACCGCAAAGTTCGCGGCGGCGCGAGCTCGGGTCTTCTGTTGTGACATTAGCGACTCGTAGCCTGACATATCCACACCGAGGCCTTCTTCACGGGCCATCAGCTGAGTAAGGTCGATTGGAAACCCATAAGTGTCGTGAAGGAGGAAGGCAATTTCTCCAGGAATCACTGCATCGGATACTGATTTAATGAAGGCATCTACAACTTCATCTGTATTCAATCCTGCATAAGCTTTGTCAAGAAAATCGAGGGTTTGCCTGTCGGACAAAAGCCTCGCCTTGAGAGCATCGCGATCCGAGTTTCCGATACCTACGTACGGGACGATTTTCTCGAAGAATGACAAACCTGTTCCCAGCGTTTCGAGGAATCCCTCTTCTTCAGCCTTGATGACGCGCTGGATATAATCCATCGATTCAACTATTTCAGGAAATACATGTCCCATTTTTTCGACGAGAACAGGCACGATCGAATACATGAACGGCTCATTGAAACTGAGACGTTGGTAACCGAATCTAACCGCCCGTCTCAAGATGCGTCGAATCACATATCCGCGACCAGCGTTACCCGGGGCTGCTCCATCCGCGATTGCAAATGTAACGGTACGAATATGATCTGCAATTACGCGCAATGCGATACGGATCAGCTCAACTTCTTCCTCCGGCAGATTGACTTCGTCGTAACTCACAATTTCCTTTACCGGCGACCTGGCAGCGATGGCGTCCAGAATGCCAGAAAATAAATCCGTGTCGTAATTACTGGTCTTGTTTTGTAGAACAGCGACGATGCGTTCGAAACCCATTCCGGTATCGACATGTTGTGCGGAGAGAGCCTCAAGCTTACTGTTCCCAAGGGAGTTGTACTGTATAAAGACCAGATTCCATATCTCCATCACCCGCGGATCATCGGCGTTCACCAGACTTGCGCCTGGCACTTTTGCCCGCTCCTCATCTGATCTTAAGTCAACGTGGATCTCAGAACAGGGGCCACAAGGACCCGTATCTCCCATCATCCAGAAATTATCTTTCGATGGACAGAACAGAACATGATCTGGATCGATCGTCGTTTCTGATTTCCAAAAATCTGCCGCTTCGGTATCCGCATCTAATCCGAGTACCTCGTCGCCTTCGTGAACCGTTGCATAAAGACGCTCCGGCTCTAGTCCCCATTTTTCAACGAGCAGCTCCCACGCCCATCTGATCGCTTCGCGCTTGAAATAGTCGCCAAAGCTCCAGTTGCCAAGCATCTCAAAGAACGTGTGGTGATACGTATCCAACCCCACTTCTTCCAGGTCGTTATGCTTTCCGGAAACTCGGAGACACTTCTGTGTATCTACGGCCCGATCATAAGGCCGAGTACCGGTCTCAAGAAAGACATCCTTGAACTGGTTCATTCCGGCGTTGGTAAACAACAACGTTGGATCGTCCCCGGGGACCAACGATGCACTCGGAACGAGCTGATGATCCTTCTCCTGAAAAAACTCGAAGAACTCTTCCCTGATTTGATCAGATGATTTAATAGCAGACATTCAGTACTTGACAATATTTTTGAATTCGACCTCTAACCCTTAAACCGGTGTGTTAGTTCGGTCAAAGCGATTAACGTAGGCGGTTCCCATGTTGTGCCTTGCGACGACGTGTTGCAGCGATATCGCTCGGAATACCAGGGGAAACGAACCGACTATCCTCAATATAGAAACGCCATGGACGATCTACGGCTCGTGTGATGCCAATGCGGGATGAAGAAGCGATTTGAACATCGCGAAGAGCATCTTCATCTGAAAAGAATAAGGGTGGACGCGTTAGATCCGTCCGATGACTGGCCTTATCTATCCCCATAGCCAAAGTGAGCTTGCCCGGTCCATTACATAGACCCTGGAGCCTGGTGATATTCGGTCTATTCTGCCACATTTGATCCACCCCCAGTTTCGGTTCGAGTGAACGTATAAGCACGCATGATGCAATGCCCTCTCGCTGGGTCAATACATTTAGCAGCCAGTACTTTCCATAGCAAAGGTAGACATAAGATCTGCCAGGAGGCCCAAAAAGGTCATATGCCCTGCCGGTAGGTTTAACCTCGCCGGTCGGCGCATCTACAACTCCCCAGGCGTGAAATGCTGGATCATCATGGGTATAGGCCTCTGTTTCGACAACGATCCCGCCAACCGGGCCTCCGTAGGATTGATACACCAGATATTTCCCCAGCAGGTCTGGAGCGACGACTAAAGGTGATCGGTCGAAAAATGAAGAACCGAGTATTTTCATATGCTACAATCTTAGCATTTTCTGGTTTTGAATGTAACATCGCATTCAATAACAGCGTATTTATGCAAAACCACACACAAATACCTGTAGCAAGTGATTCCTTCCCGCACTACCCCGGTTGCGTGCCTTTGTTTTATGGCGTCGCTACTGTTTATATCGATTCCTGCATTCAGCCAGCCTTCAAGTGGCGAACTCGTCATGGAAGAACGGTTTGACGTAAGCACCGGAGATCTTTTGTTCATCTCGACCGGAGATGCCGACGTCGTTATTATGACATCGTCATCAGCCCGGCAGGCGCATGTGCAAGTTCATCTGTCCGGCAAAAACATGTCGAAAGCACGCGATTATTTCGAGTCTCTTAACTTTTCAGTTACGCAGCAGCGGAATAAAGTACTTGTCGAGTCAACCACCCGGAACAGGCAGTTTGGAAACTGGCACAACAACGGCGGCGCCCGAATTCAAATTTCTGTAAGCATCCCGTCGGAGTTCATGTTAGACGTTAGCTCATCCGATGGTGATATTGCTGTAGAAGATATTAGAGGTTCTTCAAGGATCAGGTCTTCTGACGGTGACTTGCGATTGTCCTCGATATCTGGCGAAAACATTGAGATTAGGACGTCCGATGGGGATATCGCCGCCGCTGACCTGATTGGCAAGATTGTCAATATCCATACCAGCGACGGAGACATACGAATCCAATCGATCGACGCAGCCGAATCCGAAATCAGGACAAGTGACGGCTCAATTTCTGTGCAGGCACTCAATGGTCGCTCCATGGTCAAGTCGTCGGATGGCGATTTACACATTTCTACAGCAACCGGACCATCGCTTAGTTTGCGCACATCTGATGGCGATGTAACTGTACGACGGCTGCAGACTGCAAGTGCAGACTTAACCACGAGTGATGGAGAGATCGTTGTCGACATGGCGCAAGGTGATGTCTCCGCAGTCACCTCCAACGGAAGCATCTATCTTGACGTTGATCGCGTTGGAAATATCAGCGCACGATCCGGCGATGGAAATATCGTCATCAGAATCCCGACATCGGCGGGATTTGATGTAGACTTGAAGGGAGATAGAGTTAATATCGCGTCAGCTTATCGCTACTCTGGCACGATCGAGAAAAAGTATGCGCATGGAAAAATTAATGGGGGCGGTCCCACAGTTCAGGCGAGGTCGTCCGACGGCCGCGTAGAAATATCAAATTAAGTGAGTACGAACCTATGAAAGCCAAAAATCTAGTTTTAGCTCTTGTTGTCGTTGGCGGCATCGTCATTGTCCAGAAAACCCATCCTCTTGGCTTATTTGCGAGGCACTTCGACGATGATACCGAATATGTTACTCAGGCAGATCACGATTTTGACTTTGCATTTGATTTCGACAACGACACATCGGAAGATCGCGATGTCATGATTGACGAGACATTTTCTGTTAGCTCAGGAGGAGATCTCTACATTGATATCGAGCACTCTAATCTCGTCGTTGAAACAGGCTCAAATCGTGAAGCACACGTCCGGGTAGTGCTCGAAGGATCCAACATGGAGCGAGCTCGTGAATTTTATGACTCGTTGAATTTCGAAGCGGAAAAAACCCGAAATGGAGTTTCTGTAACTGCCGATAGGGACAATAATCGCAACTGGAACTGGAATTCCAAGGGTAGAGTCGAGATAACGACTTTCGTAACCGTCCCACGGGAATTCAATTACGAAATCCGACTATCTCACGGGAATGCCCGCCTACCTGACATCGTTGGCCAGGCATCCATTGCCATGTCACACGGCAACCTTGACGTCGACAACATCGAAGGCGGCGACATTGAAATACGATTATCACATGGCAACCTGGAAGCCGGATCACTCGGCGGTGAAATGATTTCTTTGCGGTCCTCGCACGGTAACGTTGATGTGCGAGCGATCGGTGCTAGAGAAACTGACGCAAAACTATCTCACGGCAATCTTAGGATTGAATCTGTCGAAGGTGCTATTCGAGTTGACAACTCCCACGGTAATATTGAAGTCAGCCTCAATGACAGCGCTGGTTCACGCTTCTCTAATTCACACGGAGATATCGATATCGTCGCTTCCGAGGACTTTGCTGCCAACGTTGATTTCAGAGGAGACAGAGTCAGAATGTCGTCCGATCTCAATTTCCAGGGATCGGTTAAAGATTCCCGTGCAGAAGGGCGGATTAATGGCGGCGGTGCCGACATCGTTGCCAGAACTTCTCACGGTTCAATCTCTCTGAGACGCCGATAGGGACGGATTTACTACAGAGCCTGGATGGCGGCCGCTGTGCCGCCTCCAGTTCCATGGCAAATAGCCGCAAGACCATTCTCCTCGTTTCGTTCCCGCAAAGCGTGTAGCAGGGTAACCATGATGCGCGCTCCCGAACACCCTATGGGATGTCCCAGGGCGATCGCTCCTCCGTTCACGTTCAGTTTATCGAACGGTACTCCAAGCTGGCGATTAAACAGTAGGGAGTTTATTGCAAACGCTTCATTGTTCTCAAACAAGTCGAAGTCACTTATTTCCTGACCCGTTTTTTTCAGCACTGTTGCGACAGCGGGGATTGGAGCCTCGGGAAACTTGTACGGTTCGCCGGCTGCCCACGCGGATGCCGTAACTTTCGCGATAGGGGTTAACCCGTGGGCTTCGACATATGACTTGCTGGCAAGAACAAGCGCAGCAGCGCCATCACTAATCTGACTACTATTACCCGCTGTAAGAACGCCATCTTTTGAAAATGCCGGCCGGAGCTTGGCCAGTGACTCGGTAGTTGTATCCGCCCGAACCCCCTCGTCCGTATCAAGCATGAGTGTATCGCGTCGATGCCTGTACTCGATCGGGACGACTTCCTTGCTAAATCGTCCTGAAGCCGTCGCATCTGCAGCCCTGAGGTGGGACGTTGCCGCCACTTCGTCAAGATCCGCTCGATCAATGCCTCGTTCGGACGCTAGTTTTTCAGTTTGGAGCCCCATCGCCTCCCCGGAAAAAGGATCGGTTAAGCCATCGTACTGAAGAACATCTACAAGCGTCTCCGGGGCACCTGCTAAATATTTGTACCCCCATCTGGCGCGCGACGAAAGATAAAAGCCCGTACCTGACATAGATTCTACTCCGCCTGCCAGGACCACGTTTGCTTCACCGGCTTTGATACACGTCGCTGCTTGCATGACACTCATCATTCCCGACGAGCAAACCATATCGATTGCAACACCATCAACATGATCGGGTATGCCGGCTTTGAAAGCAGCCTGCCGCGGTACTAATTGGCCGTGACCAGCGCGAAGGACATTACCGAAAAAGTATAAATCCAGTTGGTCGCCGGAAATCCCCGCCCGTTCGACTCCGGCCTTCATGGCGTGAGCGGCCAGATCTACCGGACTATGATCTTTCAGCGCCCCGCCAAATCTTCCGATTGGAGTACGGACAGCGGACAAAATATATACTTCTTCCATTTAGCTCCTAAAGTAATGTTGTTCTTTCAATTCTCGGTGCTGCCACAACGATTGCAGCCCCGACTGGTTCTTTAAATCACAGAATAATCATTGTAGATCATCCAGGAAGTAAATCTATACGTGTTATTGGTAACTGACAAGCGAAGTCCTCACAAATGAAAACTGACGACACACGTGCCCCTTTTACCTGAGCTCTGACATATGGCACTATGTCTGAGATCAGGTCAGTCGTATTTGATGTGTCCACCAGGTGATAGATTGTAAACGGAGAGTAGCGTGAACGCAGCTTTAGCAGTGCATCATTTGCAAACGAACTTCCATCTGCATCTACGACGACAACTTCGGTGGTTGTACCGGTAATCCATTCGATGCCGATTAACATCGCGGTATACGCAGAAGGATATTTCCCAATAAGATTTGCAGCGCCACGAACGATTCGCATCGATATGTGCAACCAGGAATCGTCTCCCGTCAAACTGTAAAGTCTGGCGCCATTCCAAGCACTTATAGAATTGCCGGATGGCAACGCCCCGTCAGAATAGTCAATGGTTCTTACGATTAAGGATTCAGCATCCGACGAGGTGAAATAAAAGCCTCCATCTTCTCCCGACGAAAACAGTGATTCCATGCTCTGCGAAATATCGATAGCTAACTGCAAAAAGCGCGGGTTAAACGTAGCCTGGTGCACTTCCAGCAATGCCAGTACCGTGAAGCTGTAATCATCGAGAAGGCCTCCAACCTCGCGGCGCCCCGATTGCAGGTGAGATATTCTCCCGGTCGACGAATATTCCGCGGTAATATGGTTGACAATAACTGACGCCATGTCCACGAGTTTTTCGTCGTTGAATATCCGACCACAAACCGCCAACGCCGCTGCCATAAGCGCATTCCAGTCGGTGAGTATTTTTGTGTCAAGTCCCGGGCGTATTCGGCTGCTCCTGCTCACAGCCAGTTTTTGCAATGCTGATAAAACTTCGTCAGAATACAGCTCGTCCGAATCAGCAAACGTCCGGTCAGCTCGCGTCATGTGGAGTACGTTCTCGCCAGTCAGTTCGCGAGTGGCCTCATCGGCAAAGTTGCCTTCCCGTCGAATGTCAAACTGATCAGCGATCTTATCATTGCCAACAACACCGACAAAATCGTCGGCTGTCCATACGTAGAATTTTCCTTCTACGCCTTCACTATCTGCATCTTCAGCTGCGTACAGCAAGCCATTCGGGGCCTGAAGGTCGGTGGTGACGTATTCAATAATTCTGTAGGCAGTATCCTTGTATCGCTGATAGCCAGTAGCATGAAACGCTTCACTGAACGCCAATGCTAACATGGCCTGGTCGTATAGCATTTTTTCAAAATGCGGCAGACGCCACTCGCTATCAGTTGAGTACCGATGAAATCCCCCACCCACATGATCATGGATTCCACCGGTACACATGCGATCGAGAGTTGTTGTGACCATATGCAAGGCGTCGCCACCCTGCGCACGTACAGCGCGTCGTAGAAGAAATAACAGATTGTGAGGTGATGGAAACTTGGGTTGAGATCCGAACCCGCCGTTCGTTCTATCGAACGATGTCCCCAGCTGGTGCTGGGCAACCTGGAGCCAGTCGGCATCAATTGCACCGGGCTCAATAGCAGTAAGAGAGCCTAAAGCCGCAGTGATATTACTGGCTGACTCTTCGATTTTCTCACGGTCGGTTTTCCAGGCGTCGGCGATTCTCGGAACCAGATCCGTCATCCCGATGCGACCCCCTCGAGTGTCTTTCGGAAAATACGTACCCACCATGAACGGACGGCGATCAGGAGTCATTAACACATTTAATGGCCACCCACAATGTTGTCCCATCAATTGACACACATTCATATAGATATTGTCAATATCAGGTCGCTCTTCCCTATCGACTTTTATGCAGACGAACGCGTCATTCATCAATTGGGCTACGCCATCATCCTCGAACGACTCGTGCTCCATAACGTGACACCAGTGGCAGGTGGAGTAGCCAATCGATAAAAAGATGGGCCGATCAAACTCAGTTGCAACAGCGAACGCCTCATCGGACCATGCATACCAATCGACGGGGTTGTCCTTGTGCTGTAACAGGTACGGGCTTGATTCGCTCGCTAATCGATTTGGCATCAATAAGCCCTGTGTAGCATGATAGCGTTTATGAATGCCATGTTAGTCCCTAACCAGTAACCGCGGAAGTTTGGGTTATCTGCGAACATTACGATCTTTCCCCTTCCCATTCTACTCGTTGCAATAGCTAATTTGCCGCTCAGTTGAGGCTGGATGTCTTTCGGTACGTATCCACTTAGAACGGGTTCTGCAGAATACCGGGCCACTGTCGCTCCCGGCGTATCCGGTACGTTGAACAACGATGTCCTTGTCCGAAAAACGGGTACATTTTCGTCGAGACCGTATGCAATCGGATGAGTCGTATCAACATCCGTATTTAACACTGCACCCGCAAGTCTCTTTGCACCACGTGCTGTGCCTAAATCTGCAAAAGAGTAGTCAGCCACCAGAGAGTCAACATCGAACGGTATCTCTTCCAGCGAAACCAGTTCCTGTTGAACCGCCCAGTCGGTGCCTGATTCCAGGGTGATGAGTGTGCCCCCGCTGGTAATCCAAGGTTTGATAGCAG
>CBDUKH010000116.1:0-11402 GCA_965367755.1 uncultured Rhodothermales bacterium | reverse complement strand
TGACTAATGACTTATGTCGAATGACTCGAGCTTCCCATCTTCCCCTCTTCCCCTCTTCCCCTCTTCCATCTTCCATCTTCCATCTTCCCAATAACAAATAACCATTAACGCGAGGCCGAAGGCCGAGCCAGCCGAGCCCGCCAAGCAACTCACTGCCCCGAATACATATACGACCTGCCCATCCTGACCGCTTCTGCCTTGTCGACGACTGCCACCGGCTTTATCACATCCGTCTCAAACTCGCTACGGTAACGCTCGCCACCGCCGCCGGAGATGTTCAACAAGATTAAATCATCCCTGTGTATCTCGCCGCGGTAAATGGCCTGCTTCAACGATGCCAACGCAACCGCACCCGCGGAAAACGGATCTATGCCTTCCGTGTCTTTGAACAAGTCGTACGCGGCACTCGCATCTTCTTTCGACACCGCATACGTCGCACCATTCGATTCCACCAGCATGTCAAACAATCCCCCTCGCACCGAATACGCTGGTGATCGATTCAACAAGACATCCGAATACACATCAGGATGCACAGCGTCCTTCGCCGGCGTCAATTCAAACGTCCGCTTCTGCCACGCGTCATGCACCAGACAAAACTCTTCATTCTGCGACAAGTGCTGTCGCGGTACCGGTCCCTCTGCAAAGCCTGCGGCTATCGCTCGCTGTGCCATCTCATGAACGCCAATCGGTCCCGGTCCTCCGCCGACTCCCTGGAAGTAATGCTTGGGCATTCCGCCGATCGCTTCTATCGCGGTGAGAATAAGCGAACCAATACCATCGCGTCGCGCGACGTTGTGCACGCCTCCTTCCCGTCGCCATCCGCCGACCTCGATAATTTTCGAGGTCACTTCGTTGGCATCACCATAGTCTCCTCCCTTGATACCGATGACTTTCACGCTCGACTTTGGATGACCCTTTGGCACCCAGATGCGATCCAGATGCTTCTCCGCTACAATAAGTAGTATCGGAAAATTCGCCAGCCCTCCGAAGTACGCAAAAGCACGCGCCGTATTTCCAGCGGAAGAACAAATGAGTCCCGGTACGTTGTGATCTTCCAAACGCTGCAATGTCGTCACCGCCTCCATATCCTTGAAGGTCGTAGTCGGACAGTTCGCGTTCTTCTCCGGCCAGTACCCGTGAAACGAGATCCACAAATTCGGAAGCATCAACGCCTTCGCCAGGCCCTCACTGCGATAGCAGATGGACCCCGCATTTAACGCGCCCTGTTGAGACACGGGCAGCCAGTCGAGCCATCTCCATAAACCCGGAGCATCTCGCGGCGTCAGTTTGTTTTCATACTCGGCGCGAAGCAGCGCCTTGTCGTGGTATCGGATGGTGTACTCGTCCTCGATCCGGTCCTGGGTGCCGAGACAGCGCAGCAGGTATTTGGACATGCTAAATTTATTTGGTGATAGCCTGCGACACGGCGGGTCACGAGCGGCCGATAATCTGAAAGTGCAAATATACGTACCCTGTAGATGAGTTATGAGGGATGAGGGACAAGGGATGAGGGTTGAGTGATTCGGGCTTCGGGAAATGTGTACGGGGAACGTGATACGTGATGGGATTCATGCCTGATTCCTCATTCCTCGTAACCCATAACTCGTAACTCACAATCGACATGAGCCGGTGGGCCGTCTAGGAACGAGTCGACGGAAAGCGAACAGAAAAAGAATTTTTCTCGCTTGACGGAGATTCGTTCAGGGCCATCGGGTCCAGTCTTGATCTTTGGTTCTTTGGATCAAGCCAAAGAACTTGACAAAGAAAAAGTATTTAGACGATATCGGGTAGCTCAACAAACGATGTGTCACAAGTCATTTCGAACAACAACGCCAATGATGGATTCCCGCCTCCGCGGGAATGACGCAGCGGCGCAGCATCAAGCCAAAGAACGTAAAAAAGAAAAAGTATATAGATGTCAGAGGTGGCTTAACGAATGACGTGTCACTAGTCATTTCGAACAACAACGCCAATGATGGATCCCCGCCTCCGCGGGAATGACGGTTTAGGTGAAGGCTCGGCCTTCGGCCCCGCAGTCATTGGACATTGGTCATTCGAGATTCGGAATTCGAAAGTGCGGCTACCGACATGTGACCCGGACTCGTGACACCCAAAAACCGACATGAGCCGGTGGGCCGGCTTGGAACGGAGCGGAGGCAAGCGGACCAAGAAAAAGTTGCTGTCTGAGCGAAGCGAGTTCAACTTTTTCCCGCGACCCGAAGCGTAGTTCAGGACCAGCGGGTCCAGTCTTGATCTTTGGTTCTTTGGATCAAGCCAAAGAACTTGACAAGAAAAGTATATAGATGTCAGAGGTGGCTCAACGAATGACGTGTCACAAGTCATTTCGAACAACTCCACCAATGATGGATTCTCGCCTCCGCGGGAATGACGCAGCGGCGCGCATCAAGCCAAAGAACGTAAAAAAGAAGATGTAAGAAACAGTCGTTGTGTTAACGCAACCGCAGGAATGACAGTTGTGGCTCGACCGCCAACCACCAACCGCTGACCGATGTCGCCCAAAGCCCGAGCCAACCTCTTCCCCTCTTCCCGCGAGGCCCGCAGGGCCGAGCCCTCACTCCACCAAAAAATCCTCTGGCTTCGACGGCGGCAGCTTTCGCGAATAATAATAGTACACCGGTAGTCCCACGGCAATGATACCAAGGCCCGCCAACGCACGACCGGGCGTCGTCACCAATGTGTTTAGCATTAGATAGATCGTCGCGAGGAGGAAAACCGCCGGGACGATGGGATACCCGGGGACTTTGTATGGTCGCGGTATATCCGGCATCTTCTTTCGAAGAACGAACACCGCAGCTACGCCGAGACCGTTAAACAACAACAACCCGAAAACTATCAGATCGGTCAGAATATCAAACGTACCGGACACCGCCATCATTACGGCTACAGCACTCATCACGATAACCGCGTTCGCTGGTATGCGACTACCCTTTGTGATTTTGGCAAGCCATGCCGGAAGCAATCCATCCCTCGCCATGGCAAACGGTAGCCGTGAATTGCTGAGCGCCGTGCCGTGAATAGCGCCGAAGACGGAAGTCATCATTCCGATCGCCATCAGGACAGCTCCGGTACTTCCCAGGAATCGGATAACGACCTGTCCCGCGACTGAAGACGTTTCGGATACACTCGCCACTTCTATCGGCGTAAGCACATAAAAATATGCGGCATTGATTAGGACGTATAGTGCAATCAGGAGTGTACTTCCACCGATCAACGCACGCGGGAGTGTCTTCGCGGGATCGTCGACCTCTTCTGCTACCATCGTAATCATCGCCCAACCGTTGTAACTCCAGAGCGCTCCAACAATGGCTGCGGCGAAACCGGAAATCCCCAGCATAGCACCCGGTGCTACACCTTCGCAAACACCGGCGGCGCCACTCATCCCATAATTGCCCCAGCTGCCATCAGACAGAAAGAAACCGCCAAGCGCAATGCCAACAACCAGAAATACTTTAAGTCCTGTGACGACGGTCCCGAAGATCCCGTTGGCCCGAGCGGAGGCAAAGTTCAGAACCATGACGATCAGCAATATGCCGATCGCGATGAGTTGGGCATTTGCACCAGACAACGTGCCCCCGATCAGATCGCTGAAGAAGATCGCGAAGACGATTGCGAGTGCGGCCATACTGCCGGCCCCGTCGATGAACGTAGCCATCCAACCATATAGAAAAGCCCACACTCTGCCGAAAGCCGCTCCAATAAAGTTGTACTGACCTCCTGCACGGGGCATCACGGTGCTCAACTCTGCAAACGACATCGCGCCGGCCATGGTGAATATGCCGGCGACTATGTACGCCAGGAGTACTAACGACGGTGATCCTACGTTGCACGTCATGACGCGCGCCTTGAGGAAGACGCCTGAACCAATGACGCCTGTAATTATCAACGCTGTCGCCGGTACAAGCGTCAGGCCGCGTAGTAGTCTGGGAGAGGATTGGCTGAGGTTGACTTTGGACATGTACTGGACACGATAGTGAATCGGGGACTAACATCCACTATATCGCGACAATATCACCACACACCATGCCCGCCGTCACAACCTTCCCTCGCCCCTAACAACTTCCCTGAATAGCGTCCGACTTCTATCTTTCAGCAACGTAAAAGCACTGTCCCTCAAAGCGCGAGCACTCACCCGTACGTCAACCCTCAGCAATAAAGATCCAAAAACGCCGTTATTATCCCATGACCCTAACTATCTCTTCTTTGAACCATGCTCTACAAGATACTACTGGTCCTCTTCGCCTCCTGGTTTGCTTCTGCAGACAGCACGACCATTCCGGATTCGATTGCCATTCGGCACGATGTCGATGACAGTCGTTACATTGAGCTTGGCTCCGATTTCCCGGCTACTGTCCGGGTCGGTGAACGTGGCGGCGACGGCACCCTCGTTTCACCTGAATGGGTTGTGACAGCGGCTCACGTCGCCGCGGGTGTAGTCCGACGATACGGTGACGATCTCAAAATATTTGTCGACGACGAGTCTGAAGGAATATCTGTGGCGCAGGTGATTGTGCATCCGGAATTCCGTCCAATGGGCGACTATGATATTGCGTTGATCCGCCTTGCTACACTTGTGGAAAATATTGCACCGGCACAGCTGTATTCCGAATCAGATGAAGCAGGCAAACAGATTTTTATCGTCGGTCATGGCGACACGAAAAAGGGCACCGGTGGTGAGTGGGTTAGTGACAGGAAGCGACGAGCTGCAACGAATATCATCGATGGCGTAGATGACTTACACATCATGTTCGATTTCGACGACCCGAATGCACCGAAAGGCACAATCACGGAGCTGGAAGGTACAGCCGGACCCGGTGACTCCGGCGGCCCAGCGTATATCGTTCACAACGACATCACGTATCTGGCTGGCGTATCCTCGCGCGGCCGTGGTGGTGCAAACGGCCCGGGCACGTACGGAGCCGAAGAGCACTATGTCCGCGTCTCGTCGCACGTCGATTGGCTGCAAGCACAGATGGACGACCCTCCAAACTCGAAACTTGTTAACATGCCCGAAGCAGGAGATGGACCCGTCGTTCGCCGTGGCCCGGGACCCGGTGGCCCCGGCGGTGGCATGCCACCCGGAGCTCAGATTCTCGAGTCAATCGGATTAATCGTTGCCGATCGGGATGGTGCCGTTCACATGATCGGCCGGATCGATGAGAAATTCCCGAGCGTTCTTCTTGACGGCGGTGTTAGGCCACCAGCAAGGATTGTCTCCATCAACGGAAAGCACGTTGGCAATGCCAAAGCACTTCACGATTTGTTTGAGGCAGTAAATCCTGGTGACCAATTTACGCTCGACGTACTCCACAGCGGGAAGGAATTGTCGTTTATACTTACCCGGTAGCGTATCGCGGAGATGCCAGCTGGCACAGCGCTTCAAAAAGGCCGTAGTAGTAACAGTTTGGCACTATGTGCGTACCAAACGCTGACCCCTGGCACTTACGATCCGTGACGACCAATTATGAGCACTGCTACAAGAGCATGCTGGATGTGCGTACTCATTGCCATGTCGGCATGCACGACGGTAGACACCGAATCAGTCGTCATTCAATTTGAGAACGGACAATGGTACGATGGTAGTACATTCGTGACCGAAACCGTTTATACCGTTGACAACCTGCTTACACGTGAACGACCCGCAAGTATCGATTCCGTAATTGACCTCGCCGGGCGCTTCGTTATCCCGCCACTCGCTGAAGCGCACACCCATGAACTGTCTGACAGTGACAAACTTTCTGAAGAGTCGCAGCGGTTCCTGTCTCACGGCGTGTTCTATGCCATGAATCAGGATCCAATTCATGCGGTTACCTCCGACGTCAGATCACAGGTCAACCATCCTCAAGGCGTCGATGTAGTTTATACGCAGGGCGTGGCAACGCCATCCTATGGTGTGATTGCCGAAATGTATTCAATGCTCGCTTCGATGGGAGCGTTCGGCACCGACAAAACCCTGAACGATCTCGACTCCGACGTTATCTTCCTGATAGACTCCCGCGATGATCTTGTCAATAAGTGGGACTCCCTCGCCGCACGTAATTCCGATTTCATTAAAGTCATTCTTGCGTTCTCAGAGGAACATGAGATGCGCCGTGATAACATTGAAAAGTACGGTGTGAATCTCATGCAGGAACCGCGCTGGTCTGCACGACCGGGACTTGATCCGGCACTGTTGCCAGAACTGGTAACTCGAGCACATGCTGCCGATGTCAGAGTGTCAGTACACATTGAGACCGCAGCAGATTTTCGAGTTGCACTCGATGCAGGGGCCGACTTGATTGCTCACGTTCCTGGTTCATGGCAAATCGGTACCTCAACAGGTTTTACAAACCCCGGATATTCACCCTGGCTGCTAGACGAAGCCGACGCGATGCGCGCCGCAGAGGCAGGTACCATTGTGATCACGACGACGCACGTACCGCCTGGTCATCCCGATTCTCTCGCGTTCGCTCAGGTGCATCGTCACAACCTTGACCTGCTCGCAAAACATGATGTGCACCTCGCACTGGGTAGTGACAACTTTGGCGACACCATCCTGTCCGAGGCCAGGTACATTGCGTCGCTCGGTATCATCGATAACGCGACACTTCTGAAGATTATGGTAAAGGATACTCCGGCGGCAATCTTTCCTGACCGTTCCATCGGAAGTCTCTCCGATGGCTACGAAGCAAGTTTTCTAATCCTGGATGCTAACCCCATCGACGACATCAATAACCTTTCGACTATTCGTGGTGCGATGAAACAGGGAGTGTTTCTGGATATATCTGCAGGTCAAGAGGTCCAGACAATCGGCGACTAAAAACAAACCACTAACCAATCGTAGTACGACTGTGCTGTCAATCAATAAAGTTCTCTTCTGCGCCATTGTCGTGTTTGCTTTTGTCTGCATTCAGCCGGTGAAAGGACAGGATTCCACCGCAATCGTTTACAAGGCAACCGCAGTTACAGAGTCGATTTACCTGCTCAGCGTCGATGGCCAACCTGGAACGGATAATCTGACTCTGGTTGTTGGCGATGATGGACTCTTGCTTATAGACTCAGGGTTTCCAGAGAGCGAGGAAAGTGTGCGAGCCATCCTCGATTCACTCGGAGCGGGTAAGCCTCTGAAATATCTCGTTAACACGCACTACCATCACGCTCACGGCAACGAATTGTTTGGTCACGAGGCCACCATCATCGCGCACGAAAATGTTCGCGAGCGCATGCAGATTAAGACGATGATGTACGGCATGATGGAGACAGGTCCATGGCCCTACCACGCGCTCCCGGCCATCGTCTTTGACAAACCGTTCACACTTTATTTCGGAGGAGATAAACTTCGGTTTATTCCGTTCCCCGGAGCGCACACCGATGGCGATGTTGCCATCTATTTTGAGCAAGCAGATGTACTCGTTGCTGGCGACCTGTTTGCATCCGGAATTCTGAACCCATGCGACTATCCCAATGGCTGCGAATGGAATCAATATGTTGACGCCGTCGGTGTACTCGTCGAGTTAAGCGGCCCCAACACCACCGTCATTCCCGGGCATGGTACGCTTGCAACCGCGAGTGAACTCAAAGAATTCCACAACCTACTCCTGGACGTCACTGCGTTGGTCACCTCTCACATCAACGCCGGGAAGGATCTTACCTTTATTCTAGAAGAAGGCCTACCTGAACGATGGAGTTCGTGGCAAAACGGACCAATACCTGTCTCCTTTTTTCTGACAAACGTATTTAACGCAATCGAGGCTGGAAAATAATATTATCCGCGAAGATTGAATCGCCGTAGCGGAACTCCAAACAGATCTTCGGATCCCTCATTTCTCGATGTGCGATTGGCGCCACATACGATGAAAGAGAGCTGTCATTTACACTTGTCCGCCAGGTATTGTGTCATTCGCTGCGTACCTACACCAAATCATCAATAACCAATAACCACTAACCAATCATCAATAACCAATAACCAATAACCAATAACTCATAACTGCTTTTTGGCAAATCTACGCGCCGTGCAAATGCCTACATGCGGAACCACGTCCGCCTTCCTCCATGTCACTCCTTTACCCTTCGATAATTATCCCGAGCGACTTCGATTATCTATCTGTTAAGTGCGATAAAATAGCCGAGCGAAGTACAATTATTTGTATTGACGCGAGTAACGAACACTGATGCCGGACCTGAGACTATGAAAACTTCTACCAAGAGTCGATCAGACAGAAATAATAGCCGTTCGAATCGAACCACAATTCTGAGCCTCGTGATACTCGGTGTGGCGTTCACAATCGGGACTATACAACCACCCTCCTTTTCGGATGAGGATGGCGAAGAGGTGTTCCAACGTGTTTGTTCAACGTGCCATGCCGTAGCCCCGCCATCCGAAATGATGCAAGAGATGAAGGCGCCTCCTATGCAGATGATAAAGATGCATTATTTTCGTCAACTGGAATCAGAAAAGGACGTCCGCACTGCGCTAAATGTCTGGCTGCTGCAACCCGATTCCTCACGATCGCTCTTACCAACCCACGCCATTGCTAAACATGGAGTGATGCCGCCGCTAGACCTCTCGGACGAAGAAAGAGTGGCTGTTGTTGACTATATACTTCAGCTGGAGACTCCTGTGAAAGGGATGATGATGGAGGGCAAAGAATGTTCGGCGAAAGACGAGGGTGGTGAATGCAAAATGATGCACAAATCTGGGATGCATAAAGACAAGATGCATGGCGGTGGATGAGACTGGCTCGAAATCCTTCGTCGTCATATACGCTTGATTCTACAGCCAGCGTGGAAGGATCATGCTCTTCCTGCCCGCAATAGCGATTCGATAGCAATCAATTCATGCCTTGAGCCGTCCCAGAAGATTGGAATGACTATTCAGATGTTGCTGCCGTATTATTAGCTACCTAATACCACGCAATCAATCTACGTCGAACCATGTATCGCCATCTTTTCCTGCTAGCGGCATTCGCATTGTACACCTCATCGGTCAATGCACAATCGCTGTATTCTGAAAACTCGGAGTCGTTACCAGGCTTTGGGGGCACTATCGCCATTTCGGACGGCGAGATCTTTGTCGGATCGGCTCCAGTTGGTTGGCCGTCTGGTTCAGACCCCGCTGGTGTTGTCTACAGATACTCCAGAAACGACGACGGAAGCTGGGAGGAAGCTGGTCGCCTTCGGGCATCTGACGGAAAGTATGGAGACGAGTTTGGACGGGCCCTCTTTGCCAAGGGTAGTACCCTTGTGGTTAGTGCCCCGGCGATGCAGGCCGTGTACGTCTTTGAAAAGGTGAACGGCGAATGGGTAGAAAAGAGCAAAATTCAACCATCCGAAGCCCTGCCAGCCGGGTTCGAACTCGCCGGCGCCTATGCGAGAGGTGGGTATCGATCTCAAACCATCTCGTACGAAAATGACATATTGAGCCTGACCACGTACAATAGCGACACGTCAGAGGGGACTGTTCACGCGATGCACAAGGGCAGTTCCGAATGGCACGATATGGGTACACTCATTACTGCACAGGCCTGGTCGATATTGAGTTCCGGAAACCTCATCTTCGTCGGTACCCCGGAAGCAAACGAGAATAAGGGAGCAGTTCTCGTGTACGATGTTACCGATTTGCGCAACCCGCTGCTTGTCGCTGAGCTCAGCGGCATGGAACTCGACGACAATGCCTTGCTCGGAAGATCGTTGGCGCTCGGAGATGGCAGACTGTATGCTGGTGCCATCGGGCACAACGAAAATGGTGCTGTTCTCGAATTCACACTCGGTGACGATTCAAAGTGGGCACTCACGAGAACGATCCAGGAACCTGAGTTGGAAGGTCAAGTGAAGTCAAGTCAGTTCGGTCTCGGTCTTTCCCTCTCCGACAAGAATCTTCTGATCGGCTCACGCGGATCTGCATTTATTGTAGACACGGATAATCCCGACGTCTCATTCGTAAAGCTGGACGCACCTCTTGATCAGGAAGGCCGCGGCTTCGGCATCGGATTAGCCATCGAAGGAACTGTTGCGGCAGTTGGAGCACCCAGTGCCGACTTCGAATCCGGACGCGCCACGATCTATGAGCGTGACGCCGATGGAAATTGGAATCTCGTTTCGGCAGTTGAAAATGATATTGATCGATTCGCCTCCATATCGGGTGACGAAGTCAACTGCAAGGAAGGCCTTGCCAACGAACTCTTCCCGTGCGACAACGTCGACCTTCTTTCCATGGTGTCAACAGGAGATCTCGCGCACGATCGAGGTGCTACATTGAACGACATCTGGGGATGGGAAGACCCGGAAACCGGAAAAGAATACGTACTCGCTGGACGCACGGACGGTGTCTCCTTTATTGATATTAGCAACCCGGCCTACCCTGTGGTAGTAGGCGAACTCATGCGTACCGAAGGAACGCCCGGGAGCTGGTGGCGAGACATCAAGGTCTACAAAGATCACGCATACATTGTGGCCGACGGCGCCAGTGATCATGGGATGCAAATTTTCGATTTGCGACAACTGCGAGATGTTGCTCCGGATGCGATGCCCGTGAGCTTCAAGGAAACCGCGCACTACGACAAGATTGCCAGTTCGCACAATATTGTTATCAATGAAGAAACTGGTTTTGCCTACGCGATTGGCAGTCGTGCCGGCGGTGAAGGATGCGGGGGGCAACTCCACATGATAGATATTCGAGAACCGGCCAATCCGGTCTTTGCCGGATGCTTTACGCAAGCTGAAGCCGGAGGAACACACGACTCCCAATGCGTGATATATCGTGGCGATGACACCGATTATCGAGGACGTGAGATCTGCCTCAACTCAAACGGCAGCTCATTTATCATTGCAGATGTTACCGACAAGGCAAATCCGAAAACTGTGACCGTTGCGACCTATCCTAATACTGCTTACACGCATCAGGGTTGGTTGTCCGAGGATCACAACTACTTTTACATGAATGACGAGCTCGACGAAATGAACAAGATCGTCGACAAAACGCGGACGCTCATCTGGGATGTCCGCGACCTGGACGATCCGATACTCGTCAAGGAATACTATCATAGCGTTGGCGCCAGCGACCACAACCTGTACATCAAAGGTAACCTGATGTATCAGTCTAACTATCAGGCAGGACTGCGCATCCTGGATATTTCCGATCCTGAGAATCCAGTCGAGGCAGGTCATTTCGATACCGCTCCTCATTCGGATGATGTTTACGGATTCGGTGGTTCGTGGAGCAACTACCCGTACTTCAAGAGCGGAGTCATAGCCATCAGCAGCCAGGGCGAAGGAGTCTTTCTTGTAAGAAAAAGAGACGTAGAGCTATGATCAGTTGCTTGCACCTCAACAGGCCGAGCCACAAATAACGAATAACGAATAACGAATAACTAATAACCGCGAGGCCCGAAGGGCCGAGCCCCCCC
>CBDUKH010000115.1:0-11548 GCA_965367755.1 uncultured Rhodothermales bacterium | reverse complement strand
CTGAAGATGCCGCTGTTGGAAACATCCTGCCGACCGCTATGGCTGAGCCAACCCTCGTCGAATCTGTCCTTTATCGACAGACGCACGAACGTCCCGTTGAGCATGGGTCTATCCTTGCTGTGCAGGATGGACTGGATGTCCACCTGACGATGTTCTTCATGAACATGACAAGTCCATGGACAACCATCGATCTCCTCAAAGGGAGCCTGACTGACGAGGGCGAAGTCATACACAATCTTGGGTTGAACTTTTCCGTCGCCCCGGAGAGTTCTTTCGGCCTCGGCACAACAGTAACTTTGACGGAATCGGAAATTGAGGACCTTAACAACGGATTACTTTTTGTCCGCGTTTTAGGGCAGCAACCTTCCAGCGAAATTCGTGGCCAGATACTGCTACACCCAAATCGGGCTCCAGGCCAATCGGGGATGATTTCACCTAGCCTGGGTGAAACGTATGTCATCGGTGGCGATACGAACGAAGACCCGGTAGGTGCGGAAGAGATATTGCTGACTGTCGAAGTGTCGGACACGACCGATCCGGACGGCAACCCGATACAGTATTTCTGGCAGATATCCAGAGTCGAGACGTTTAGCCTTGGTGTAACGTACACAACGAGCCTCGGGATTGACGTTGTAAGTCGAGACTTTACTGTCGGCGAGATGGCGGACATCTTCGATGCCACGTGGGCGGGATCCGAACCCCCGGCATTTACACCTGTAACGTATTACGTCCGGTCTCTCACTTCTGACGGCGCGGCATTTACTTTTGGTGAAACTGAATCTGCAACGCTCGTTCGTGGCAAGGTAACTGCCAACGATCCAGGCGCCGAGCTGCCGACAACACTCACCCTGCACGGCAATTATCCCAACCCATTCAATCCATCCACAAAAATACTTTTTGACCTGCCGGCCACGGCGAACGTCAAAGTCAGAGTGGTAAATATCATCGGCCAAACGGTCGCTCAGTATTCTCCAGGAGTGCTTGCACCGGGTGAGCGACTTCACATTGATGTCGATGCCTCTGCCCTACCCTCTGGACTGTACTTCTATCAGATCAGTGCTGACACGGGCCAGCGCACTCTGACCGGTCAGGGCCAGATGGTCCTGCTGAAATAGTAGATCTATCAATACGAAAACGATGAAAATCTTTTTTGCGAAGATCAATATTGTGATAGGACTGGCAACCATGCTAACCGCAGGTTGCCAGTCTGCCCACATGCCAGTTCCGAAGGAGCTCGAGGCCGAACGACTGTCTGTTCGAGGCCGACAGGGTTCGAGAATTAACCAGTCAGTTTCGTTCGGGGGCTTTCAGGTGTCTTCGATTGATAGATCCTGGGTGCGCGGGCCGGACTGGGTGCTGATGGAAACGCTGGAAAGCAATCGAAGGCGACAACAATTCAACTTCTCAATCACTGAAGATGGGAGTACAGTGTGGGAATCCTTCTGCGAAGCAACATTGCGAAAGAAAAGCGTTCGGACAGATATCGTCGACATCGAGTTCGAAGACAAATCTGAGCTGTCGTGTAGCTTGAAAAATGTTGAATCACTTTCGTCACGTTGGACCTTGGAACTCAAATCTACCGACGAGAGGCCGATCTCGGGAACGTTATCTTCACCGACGACATCATGGGTCGTGAGCGGCACGAATAAGCTGGAACGCGGCCTGCCACTCGACGAGGCCACGGGTTACGAAATATCCGGACATGGAAATCAGTCAGTGTTTGTCGAGGTCATAGGTAACGGTGTTGTCTGGATGCCAGCGCTGGAAGGCGACATGAGAATGGCAGCTGGTGCTACCGCTGCTGCACTCCTCTTGTTTGAGGACCTGCGGGCACACCTGCCAGTTGCTTCGTGAGAAACGAAAATGCCAGATCAATTTTGGTGGTCGATCCGCAGGTATCTCCAGGAAACCGACGCTTGTCGGCACTGCGTATTTTTCATTTCAGCAGTACTGATTTTAGCAGCCTGCACAAGCTCACAGTCCGGCATCGTTCCGGACGACCTGGTCGAGGTGTCCAACCTGACGCCTTCGTTTTTGATCGTGGAAGACCGCGCACTAAGCACTGTTCCTGCAGACCCATCAGCCTGCCTGAATCCCCTGATACATCCCGATGACGGTTCGCGATGGACACTCGTTCGATCTGAAAGTGATCGGGCCTATTACCGGCCGTCGCAAGCCGGATATGGTATGGGTGCCTCGGATGTTCTACTTGTCGTATGCAGCACCCGCCGGGTGATTGGTATCGTCAGAGATAAGTGATATAACCAGCCACTGAGTTGTAGACCGTCCGACAAACAATGTCTGAGTGATCGTGGCAAGCGTCTGGGTTCTGCTTGCCGCTACATTTTACGACAGCGCATATACCACGATTTCCATAATTAACTCGCCAATTCAAGATCAAATTCGGAAGCTCACTGTAATCTGGCCGGTGGATCTGACTCCGGTGCTGCATATCGTGTTAAGCTCAACTACTGCAGGCCGATAAAACCCGAAAGCTCCAGTTCTACTTTCCATCGGTTTACACCATTTTGGATACTACTCCTAATAACGCGACGGCAGGATCAGATTCGGGAATGTCAATCGACTCCTCGTCTCCCCTGGCATTTAACATTAATTCCAGGCGATTCATCCGCATTGTAATCCTGAGCTGGGTAGCCATCGAATTATTGATGGTCTGGTGTGATTATTACATCAACTATGCGGAGTGGTCCGACATATCTTCAGTCCAGGCTTTATTCAATATTACCCGCGAGGATGCACTACCTGCATTTTTCGGAGAGGTACAAAATATCCTCGTGGCCATGACGCTGTGGCTTATCGTGATAGTTACACGCAAGTCAGGCGCTCGAAAGTTTACCACAATAGGTTGGACTATTATGGCCGTATTCTTCTCGTACCTGGCTATTGATGACGGTAGCAAAATGCACGAACGGATGGGGACTATCTTTCAGGTCTCGAACCGAGGTTCGGAAGGATTCGCGTCCACCATGCTAGACTTTTTTCCAAGTTACACCTGGCAGCTGATATACATACCTATCCTTGTCGTCATGGGTTTGTATATCGTTGTATTCCTTGCAAGAGAATTAAAAGCCTGGTCACAACGCCTCATGATCGTCGGGGCTCTTGCATGTCTAACCTGTGCGGTGGGTCTCGATTTCATTGAGGGACTCGATCGTGATCATCCATACAATATCTATTCGAACTATACTCAGAACGTGAACATCGAAAACTACACGCGGGCACATTTCAACGCTTCGGGGTTTGACACACTCGTGCACTTTTCCAAGTCAGTCGAAGAGACGATTGAGATGTTTGCGATGACACTGTTCCTGGCCGTCTTTCTGAGCTATCTATTCAGGCTCCTACCAGTAGCGATTGACACGGACATTTCTCGATCTCGTAAGGAATCGTTTGGGGATCCCACCGCGCCGGTTCCGGCTGAATAAGATTATACCGTTTGTTTTATGGCAACAAAAAAAGGCCGACCCCTGCGGGCCGGCCTTTTTCGCTTACCTAAATTGACGAGGTATTACTACCACTTGCCGTCAGAACTTCCATCGGAGCTTCCGTCTGAACTTCCGTCGGAGCTTCCATCAGACGTGCCGTCAGAACTTCCGTCAGAGCTTCCATCAGACTTGCCGTCAGAGCTTCCGTCAGAACTTCCATCTGAACTTCCATCAGACTTGCCATCGGAGCTTCCATCAGAACTTCCATCAGAACTTCCGTCTGAACTTCCGTCTGAACTTCCATCAGAGCTTCCGTCGGAGCAGTCGTCTGAATTACCATCGGACTTGCCGTCGGAACTTCCATCAGACTTACCGTCGGAGCTTCCATCAGACTTACCGTCGGAGCTTCCATCAGACTTGCCGTCAGAGCTTCCATCAGAGTTGCCGTCGGAGCTTCCGTCAGACTTGCCGTCGGAGCTTCCGTCAGAACTTCCGTCGGAGCTTCCATCAGACTTGCCGTCGGAGCTTCCATCGGAACTTCCGTCAGAACTTCCATCTGATTTACCATCACAAACGCCAGTGTCTTCTTTGACGTTGCGGTATACCAGCAGGCAACCAACCTTTCCGCGAAGAACGAGTCCCGAATGAGTCGGTCCTTCTTCTTCCATCACGATAGGTGTGTCGTTACCATCTTCGAGCGAATAAACTGTTATGTTTGGATTTGCCCATCCACCAGGCACGAGTTCCGTGATTTCAACTGTATCGGGAACTCCTGTCCCACCGCTTCCTCCAGCCGTCCAGAAATCGACGCATTCGCCGTCTTTCAGTGCTGTGATATCAAGGTCAGTCGAACCATTTCTTGGGGTACCTACCCGGCCTTCAAAATCAAAGGCAAGGTTAACGTCATCTTCGGCGATCTTACACACCGTAAAAACGCCACGTTTAAGATTGTCGGCAACGAAGTCGCCGGCAACTTTCCCGAAGGTAGCGTTAAGGTTCAGCGAGCCAGAGTCTCTCTGGTTGGAGGAGGGTGGTGATATCGAATCACAGGCGGCAACCGCGAACATTGCGGTGCAGGCAACCACCATCAGTATCTTGTTTCTGTTCATTTCAATGCATTGAGAAGTTTTAAGAAGTGCTACGATTTTTCAACGATGGTTTTTCGGTGATTCGCGTGGTGCAAAAAAATAAACAAGGCCTGAACTTGGGCACTAAGAGTCCGTGCAGAAAGAACCCTTCCCTACGGCATGATGAACGGCGATAATCCCAATATGAAACAGAAATACCTGTAGATTTTTCCGAGCTTTGTACCGGATTTTTTCTGTGATCTGAATTGCGATAATGCGTTTACCCGGTAAGGGCTGACAGCATTTGTAAGCACGTCAATTACAGACGCGCATGCAATGCTGTACAGAGCCTCCGTGCCGGTACTGTTAATTCGGAGGCGGCGACTAATTCCTTACGTTGTTCCAGATATCGATATACATCAGCCAATCTCCTTCCACTCTCTTCCACACCACTACATACTTCCCTTTCCACGAGACCTCTTCACCTCCGGGTCGGATTGTGATACCGTTGTAATAACCATAATCATAGGCGTAGTCTTCAAGCACTTTGATCTCTTCCGGATGGAGTTCATGTAACTTGATATTGACACTATCGGGGAGCAGCCAATGTTGTTTGATCTTCTCCCTGCCTGAAATGATCATTGAGTTCCCGGGCATGATCTTACCGTCGCTAGTATAGGCCCGAGCAATAGCGTCAAAATCTTTTGCCATGTATGCCTCTGAGAACGCAGCAGCCTTCGCCAGGATAGCGTCGATGTCTTCCTTCGGTCCGCTGTAATTCTGAGCTGCTATTGAGACGGTCAGGAGAGGAACAAACAGCGAAAGCGTGATAATTCGTTTCATGACTAATGACTAATGACTAAGTGATCATCTAACCTGCGACGCCAATGTGTCGTTGTGACCGAGGATTAGTGTCCGAAGAAAGAGTCCGATATCCGAACGCGATGCAAAACCGGCATCAGTTGCGGCTTTATGATACACTTCATCAGAGAGGTCGGGGTCCGTCGCATAGGTAATCATGTCCGGATAAAAACCCACTGTAAAGGAATCCACATCACTACCAAACCGCGTCACGAATATCGCATTCCCGTTGCGTCCGGTCGCCTCCAGGTATTCGTTCTCCATTTCACGCTCGCGCAGGAGTGCATCCTTCTTTCCGGGCAGTGCCTGAAACATCTCGATGTGAAAGAGCCCGCTAACGGCAGCCGAATCCCGAACACGTTCCCAACTCCAGTTTGAGGATGCCAGAAAGTCGTCTTGAAAAGCCACATCCCAATCAAGCCGATTGATCGGATTGTCTCCGGCCGGTTCGAGTAACATCAAATCCCAGTGGTCGCCCTGACTATGACGCATGATTATAACGTTGCCCTCAACAGACATTTTATACTCACGAGCGCGATTGATTGTACTGGCAAGGCCTCCCGGAGCGGAACGAACGAGCGTCACACGATACAAGTGCCCGGTGTAATCCCCTTTCGGGACGAGTTCCTGTGAAAGCGCCGGCAGGGCGGCAAGAGAAACTATCAGGAAGAGTGGCAAGATACCCTTGAACATCTGAGTCAAATTTGTGGTTGGATTGTACAAGATACATAATGTATGTTGACCGCCACATTGTTAACTCCCGGGCAGATGGATCATTTTGAGCTTTTGTTCGAATGACTCCATAGTATGACGATATTCCCCTATCTGAAGAAATAATCACAGGCTATGACTTCCAGTTTTCGGTTTACAATCGTTTTCCTCGCTGCTCTATTCGCAGTTTCGTTCGCAACTCAAAACCGCACAGTTGCGCAGGCGACGGGCGACCTTACGGAAGAAGATTACGCTCGCGCCGAGGGATTCCTGGGCCGGTACACAAATCCGCTTGTCTACGGCGCTTTCGTGAGCGCAAACTGGCTCCCGGGCGACAATTTCTGGTACATGAATTCGACGCGGGACGGGCATGAATTCATTCTGGTAGATCCAGCGTCCAAAAAGCGGTCCCCGGTCTTCGATCACTCTAAATTGGCCCGTGCCATTTCGTCCGTCGCGGACAGCACATATGGTGCGGCAAATTTACCCTTCAGGAGCTTCGAGCTGTCGGACGACAAACGATCTATCACGTTTTCTGCCCTCCGCAAATCGTTTACTTGTGATATTAGAAAGTATTCCTGCGTCGCTGAAAAAATGCAGGGCGAGCGCCCGACATCGCCATTCTCCAGAAGTACAACGGTTGAATCGCCAGACGGCACCAAAGAAGTGTTTATCAGAGACCATAATCTATGGCTTAGAGAAATTGCCTCGGGAGCCGAGACACAGTTGACGACGGATGGGATCGAAGATTTCGGGTATGCGACAAATAATGCCGGCTGGACACGCAGCGAAACACCGGTCGTATTGTGGTCACCTGATTCGAAACGCATTGCAACATTCCAACATGACAGTCGAGGTGTCGGTGAGATGTATATGGTCTCGACGAAAGTAGGTCATCCCGAATTAGACGCCTGGAAATATCCTCTCCCCGAAGACAGTGTCATTTTTCGAATCTCCCGCGTCGTTATCAACCTGAAAGAAGATGGTCCTCAAGTTGTACGCCTGCAGATGCCACCGGACCCGCATCGATCTACAACCACCGACCACATTGCCGGACGTGGAGGAACCTTCCTCGATGTTGAGTGGAGTGATGACAGTAGCCAACTCTCTTTTGTATCAAGTTCTCGAGATCACAAGGAAGCAAAGTTACGCGTTGCGGATCCAGAAACAGGATCGGTTCGCGATGTCATGGAAGAGCGCCAGGAGACTTATTTCGAATCTGGAGTACGGATGCGCAACTGGCATTTCCTGCCTGAAGCGAATGAGGTAATATGGTTCTCAGAGAGGGATAACTGGGGACACCTATATCTCTACAATCTGCAGACAGGTGAACTGAAGAACAGAATCACCAGCGGAGAATGGGCTGTTCTGCAATTGCGACACATTGATAAGAAGAACCGGACCCTCTATTTCACGGCTGGCGGAAAAGAAGAAGGCGACCCGTACTACCAGTACCTGTACAGTGTAAAAATGGATGGCAGCGACCTGACGCTCCTTACTCCGGAGAAGGCGAATCATACTGTCGAAATTTCTCCCGATCACAAGTACATACTCGATAGCTATTCGACACCGGTTGTACCACCTGTTACTGTTGTTCGCGACATGTCGGGGAAACGGTTACTTACTGTAGAAGAAGCTGACATCAGCGACCTTCTGGCCAGCGGGTGGAAGGCTCCGACAGAAATCAAAGTCAAGGCGCGCGATGGCGAGACGGACATCTACGGCTTGATGTATACACCGACGAATCTCGACCCGACGCGAAAATATCCTGTCCTGAACTACCTCTACCCTGGCCCGCAGTCGGGTAGTGTTGGCACTCGAAGTTTTGTGCCTTCGCGCAGTGACAAGCAGGCCATTGCAGAACTTGGATTCGTCGTTGTCGAAGTTGACGCAATGGGAACTCCCGGCCGATCGAAATCCTTTCATGATGCTTACTATGGAAACATGGGTGACAATGGCATCCCGGATCAGATAGCCGCTATCAAGCAAATGGCTGCACAGAACTCGTGGATGGACCTCGACAAAGTTGGAATCTGGGGTCATTCCGGTGGAGGCTTTGCATCAACGGCAGCAATCCTCCGGTACCCTGACTTCTACAAAGTCGCTGTATCTGGCGCCGGTAATCATGACAATCGAAACTACGAAGACGACTGGGGCGAGAAGTGGCAGGGACTACTGAAAGTTAATGAAGATGGTACTACCAACTACGACAACCAGGCGAATCACTTGCTTGCAGGAAATCTAAAAGGCAAGTTGCTTCTCGCACACGGCCTGATGGATGGAAACGTACCGGCATCGAATACGCTTCTGGTAGCGGATGCTCTCGTTCAGGCCAACAAGGATTTCGACTTACTGGTTTTCCCTCACGGCTCACATGGTTTTGGTAGCGCCAGCCAGTACTGGATGCGCAAGCGATGGGATTATTTTGTGACACATCTTCTGGAAGTAAACCCTCCAAAAGAATACGAATTTGGCAAGCGACCACAACGAGTTGCGATCGACCAACCTTCCGGTTAAAAACGCGTCGGTGACAAAGAGGATGAATAGACTCCTGGGCAACAGGACAGTAATTCTGTCCATGGCAATTATGCTGGGCTCGTGTGCTCAAACCAGCCATGACGACTCCGCGGTGAGTTGCACCGCGGGAAGTGGCGTCAGTAGCCGTTCTATGTCTCAGAAAGCTGGATCCGACTATGACGGGCGGTGGGAGTGGCTACAGAACTGTGGCGGGATTGCCGGAATTTGCCACACACCCGAATCTACGGGAGATGATGCCGTCCTGGTTTTGGCTTCTACCGAGTTTGCATACTGCAAGAACGACAGCCTGATTGCCTCCGGTCTATTTGCCATTCTCAAGGGAAATGAAAATACGGGAGATGAGATTCGCTACGTCAGCCAATCAACAGAGTGGCCCGAAATGCATTTCATCAGTGCCCCGGAAATTGACAGGTTGGTATTGGATGAGGGTTGTTGCGATCGCTTTGCGATGGAATTTCGACGTATCGACGTAGTCGAATAAGTAGCTAACGGGCGATTCGTTCTTTGTCTGCACGTTGGCTGAAGTGCAATCGGATTCGGGGGCGAAAACCGACGACGACTGTAACCTGGATTGACGACAAGATGTTATACGCTTAGAAGAGCTGTAGTAAAGTACGTCTACTTTGCCGCTGCAAAGTGTATTAACGGTATGATTAGGACGGTGGGTACAGGAAACGAAAAGAGATAGTCGATGCAAAGAGAGAGTTTATTCCACTCAGGAAAGCGGCACTACAATTCAGTGGCGATCTTGCGGATCGTCGTCGGAATCTTGATTCTTATTCATGGAATCACGCGGATACGATTAGGCATTGTCGATGATTTCGGAGTCTTCCTGAGTGGCGTCGGATTCCCTGCCGGCCTGGTACTTGCCTGGTTCATTACTGCCGTCGAGATAGCAGGAAGCATCGTAATGGCTTCGGGACAAGTCCCTCGCCTGGTACGTGTTTTGGCGATATATTTTGCATTCGAGTTGACGATGGGAATTATTCTTGTACACTGGAGCTCCGGGTGGTTCGTAGTCGGCGCCGGTAACAATGGAATGGAATACAGTGTACTTTTGATTGCGGTCTTATTGGTGATCGCCTATTCGACACCGTGGGCAGAGAGGAATAACTAGTCGTGGTGCTGAGAGCCGGGAAGTGCGCTATTAGAAAAGTAAGGTGAGTAAACAGGCAAGCAGACCGGCCGAAGGGGGCGTCGGTTGCGAAGAGTAAAACCGATCGAAAAATGAGCGTGGGGGCCGCCACTCCTCCGCCCCGGATGTAATTTAATCGTAAACATGTCCACGGCGCCAATGACAATTTGCTAGAGTCTTCCTAGGATTAAACCTAGGATATTTCCTAGAAATCCGGCAGGTAGGTTCGCCGACCAATTCCGGCGAGACTTCAGATTCTGCATCCCCTGCACCTGTAATCGTGAACCGACAATTCCTCGAATATATTCGTGCGTCACGTCGGTCAACCGCTGGATTCAACTCAGCCGCCGTTTTACATGCACACTCATAATCCGGCAGTTTAAATTCGCGACGTAGGTGTCGTACAATCGAACAGGTCATTACCGGTGTGTATAATTGAAGGCATTAGGAGGCGTCCTTTTTACACTTTTGCGCGCTAATATCTCTTTTCTCTTCTTGGCACGGCAGTTGCAGTATGGACGATGACTTCGATATGCCTCCTAAAGTAATCGAAGTCAGAGAGGTGCGTCAAGCACCGCGGTAGGCCTCCGCTAGACCGGGTGGGCGCGTTTGGGTGAGCACGCCTTCCCGGTTCTTTTTTTGTCGCCGCAACGGTTGCAGGCAATGCTTTTCCTTTTGATTACGCCAACACTCTGATCGTAGCTAAAGCTCGTTTAGTCAGAATGCGCATGCCGCTTTTTCAATCTACTTGCACCGACCTGATCTGGGGTAATACGTGCAGTTGACTTTCTTTTTGAACACCAAAGTACTATATCTATATAAGTCTGTACACAGGGTTTAATTTTGGGAATCGTCATGCATTCGAAATTGCTGATATCGCTCGGCCTGGTCGCTCTTCTCGGGCTTTCCGGATGCTCGCCGTCTCTGTCTCCCCTCTATCGAGATTTCGAGCATGAGCCGACGACTGATGATCTCCGTGTTCGCATTGAACGAGCTCTGACCGACTCAGACTGGACGATCGACCGCAACGTAGATCAAACTCTACTCACAACAGAAACGCGCGTCTTCCGTCGATGGGGCCTCTATCGTGTTGAAGCGTCGCTTGAGATCGCGGAGGTCGGCGGTGACTACGTTCGTGTGTTGGTTAATCCTTACCGCGTTTACATTACAGGCCGCCGCAGCAAGACACCGTATTTAAAGAAGGGCCTCGGCAGGGCCGTACTCAAAGACCTGCGGAAAGAGTTTGAGGAAGAGGGTCTTGTCGCCATCGGTACCGTCGTTGAGCGAGACAAAGAAGACCGCAAAGGAGGCTGACTTCGAAAGCCGTTGGTCCAAGTCGATTACGATATTGAATTGGAACCGTATCACGTCGATACCTGTTTATACTGTAGTTCTTTAAAATACTGGGGATGTTTTGGCTTCGACGGGTGGATTTTGCTTCAGGCTGCGTGTCGAGCGTCTTGGTGAGCTCGTAAATCCTGCCAGGAAACACGTAAATGCGAATGATTATTCATACGCGATGGCCGCTTAATTAGTCTTAGTAACTAGTTAGGCCTTGCTGTCTGTCGGCCCAGGTGCCTGTCTATTGGCGCCTGTTCCGGCAACGACTAATAATAGACTAGGGTGACTGCCTCCGGCTGAAGTAGTCGCGCGAAACTTGCCAGCCTTGGCTGTAGAGGTGCCATGTTGATCGGCTTTCCACTGCAGCGACACTTAAATAGGTCGACTACACATGTAGACGCCTGCTTGTTTGACCATTCGGACCCGGGTTCGATTCCCGGCATCTCCAC
>CBDUKH010000114.1:0-11624 GCA_965367755.1 uncultured Rhodothermales bacterium | reverse complement strand
TCGTGAAGGCGGTCGAACCGTTGGTGCTGGTGTCGTATCCAAAATCCTCGACTAATGAAAGTCGCAACTCACGCACTGGTGATAGTCGCCAGTGCGTGACGTTGTTTTGAACAGATGAGAAATGGCTAGCCAAAAAATTCGGATCAAACTAAAGTCTTACGATCACAGCTTGATCGACAAGAGCGCCGAGAAAATCATACGGACAGTCAAGTCGACCGGAGCCGTTGTCAGTGGACCAATTCCACTACCGACGAAGAAGGCGATCTATACCGTACTTCGAAGCCCCCATGTCGACAAGAAGAGTCGTGAACAGTTTGAGACGCGCAGTCACAAACGATTGATCGACATTTTGTCTACAAGTAGTAAAACAGTCGATGCACTCATGAAGCTGGAATTGCCCAGCGGCGTGGATGTTGAAATCAAGGTATAAGTACAAGTCGACCAGTGAAGACAGGGACTAAACATATTATCAGGTTAATTGCACTTGTTCTGGTGGTTTCACTCGGAGCCTGCAATGATTCTGGACCTCAAGATCAAAGCACCGACGATGCCAGTGCATTGTTTGTCGGTGACTGGAATCTGACTGATGCGTCAGATGATAATGGGAATCAGCTGAATAACCTCGCGCAGAATTACACTTCGATCACAGCGTCTTTCGATAGTGACAGCTCGTTCGTAATCGATCTGGATTCATTCAGCGAAGAGGCTTCAGATGTGCACCTTGAGGGAACGTTTACAGCAACGGAATCGACAACGCTATTGCGCTTGTCGACCGAGGTTGAAAATCAACCCGTATCGTTGACGTTCAACTATGACTTCGGCGGTGTCGACAGTACAGAATTTGCGATATCATCAACGACGTCGCAGACAGTAGTAATGAATTCAGCTTTCGGGACCAGTTTTTCTGGTCCTACCACCCTGACGTTCACATACGTGGAACAGTAAAAGGATCGAGCAATGAGCCAGGGAATGATTGGGCGTAAAATTGGGATGACAAGCATCTTTACCGATGGCGGAGAGAATATTCCGTGCACGGTAATTGAGGCACCCGATAACGTCATTACACAGATTAAGACGGCAGACAAAGACGGATATGACGCCGTACAGGTAGGCTACGGCGCACGCAAGGTGAAGCATACTTCGCGTGCATTGCAAGGCCACTTCAAGGCAGCAGGCACGGATCCAAAGTTCAAACTTATGGAGTTCGAAAACCTGCTTCCCGATCTACAGCCGGGTGATGGAATTTCAGTCTCGACCTTGTTTTCTGAAGGCGAACGTATCGACGTCATAGGAACCTCGAAAGGGAAAGGGTTTCAGGGTGTTGTCAAGCGACACGGGTTTCGTGGCGTAGGTGGTCAAACTCATGGCCAGCACAACCGAGAACGAGCACCTGGTTCAATCGGCGCCGCTTCTACTCCTTCGCGAGTTTTCAAAGGCATGAAGATGGGTGGACGAATGGGTGGATCGAGAGTAACATCGGAAAATGTTCAGATCGTTCGGATTATTCCGGAAAAGAATCTGGTATTGGTTCGCGGCTCTATTCCAGGCCCTACAAAAAGTCTTGTCGCCATCAGAAAACGTAACAAGACGATTGCATCTGCTGAGCAGAACGATTAATAGTAATACGATAATGAAAGTCAACGTATACGAAACAGACGGAAAGGACTCAGGACGCCAGGTCAACCTGGAGAAGTCAGTCTTCGAAGCAGAGCCCAACGATCATGCGATCTGGTTGGATGTTCGCCGCATTCAGGCGAGTCTTCGCCAGGGTACTCACAAAGCGAAGGAGCGGGGTGAGGTTGCCGGTAGCACCAAGAAATTGTATCGTCAGAAGGGTACAGGTAATTCCAGAGCCGGTAGTGCCAAGTCTCCGATCCGTCGGAGTGGTGGTACAATTTTCGGTCCCAGGCCGCGCAAGTACGTCGTCAAGGTGAATCGGAAGACGCAGCAGCTGGCGAGACGCTCAGTGCTGTCGTATAAGGCGAAGGAAAATGCCATCCGCGTAGTATCTGACTTTGGAGTCGACGCACCGAGCACGAAGGGAGCCAGGCAATTCATTGCTGACCACGAGTTGAATGGAAAGAAGGTCCTCATTCTTACGAATGAGCCACAGTCCCCGTTGTACGCTTCGTGTCGCAATATCCCGAAAGTCAAAGTATGTGAAGCGACGTCAGCTTCCACGCTCGACCTTATCGATGCTGCAGTCATTGTACTGCACGAAGGAGCTGTCAGGCCGTTGACCACGACGCTCAAGAAAAATTTGAGTACACGAAAATAGTTTAGATGTCGCCGACGCGACTTGATGACATGACTCAAGACATACTAATTCGTCCGCTTGTTACCGAAAAGCTTTCTGCCCAGATGGAAGAAGGCCACTACGCTTTCAAAGTCATGAAGACGGCAAGCAAGGTACAGATTAAGGATGCAATCAAGGCGCGATACCCGGACGTCAAAATCAAGGAAGTTCGCACGATGATTGTTCGCGGAAAACGTCGTCGCCAGTCGACCAAGAAGGGACTGGTCGAAGGACGTTTGGCGACTTATAAGAAAGCAATTGTCACATTGCTTCCAGATAGCGAACCAATTGATTTCTTCGAAGAGATTTAGATAGACAAGGCAGGGCGCAAAACCCCAGCGGTAGTTAAGCCCGGAGATATTTACAATGGCAATTAAGAAACTAAAACCGATTACGCCAGGACAACGGCATCGCTCCGTATCTGCTTTTGATACGATAACAAAGAGCACGCCGGAGAAAAGCCTGCTTGCGCCTGTAAAGCGCAAGGGTGGTCGAAATAATACCGGTCGTATTACTGTCCGCCATCAGGGTGGAGGTCACAAGCGCCGTTATCGTATTATCGACTTCAAGCGTAACAAGATCGGCATACCGGCAAAGGTCGCGAGTATCGAATATGACCCCAACCGGTCAGCACGAATCGCCCTGCTGGTTTATGCGGATGGAGAAAAGCGATATATCATCGCTCCTAATGAATTGAAAGTTGGGATGAAGGTCCAGAACGGGCCGGATGCTTCTCCTGAGCCGGGCAACTGCTTGCCGCTTGCGAATATTCCTGTTGGTACGTTTGTGCACGCGATTGAGATGAAGCCAGGCAAAGGCGCTCAGCTTGCTCGCTCTGCCGGAACCTACGCACAGCTTACGGCGCGTGAAGGTAAGTTTGCTATCCTCAAGCTTCCATCAAGTGAGACCAGAATGGTACCGGTAACGTGCATGGCGACGATCGGCACGACAAGTAATCCGGAGCACATGAATATTGACCTGGGTAAAGCAGGTCGCAACCGCTGGAAAGGTGTTCGTCCGAAGACGCGTGGCGTTGCCATGAACCCGGTCGATCACCCGATGGGTGGTGGTGAAGGCAAGGCATCTGGAGGTCATCCTCGTTCGCCTACTGGCGTTCCGGCCAAAGGGTACAAAACGCGCAAGAAGCGTAAGCCTTCAAACAAATACATCATCAGACGCAGAACCAAGTAAGGTCTACAGACCGACTATCGAAGAATAACGTATGGCACGTTCGCTTAAAAAAGGCCCATTTGTTTATTACAAACTTCAGCGCAAAGTTGATGCGTTGAACCAGACGGGCAAAAAGAAAGTCGTCAAGACCTGGAGCAGGGCTTCGATGATTACACCTGAGTTTGTTGGTCACACTTTTGCCGTACATAACGGTAAGCAATTTATCCCCGTGTACATAACTGAAAACATGGTGGGCCATCGTCTTGGTGAGTTTTCTCCAACGAGATCCTTCAGGGGTCATGCCGGAGAAAAACGAGATCGAAGAGGCAGGTAATTTTATACACGATGTAACCCTGAGTGTCAGGCAATGGAAGCAAGAGCAATCCGCAAACATATTAGAACCTCTCCACGCAAAATGCGGACAGTAGTTAATGTTGTCCGAGGGAGAAGTGTGCCGGAGGCATTAAACATTTTGAATTTCCTGCCCCAGCAGGTAACAGGCACCGTGAAAGGCACTATCATGTCGGCGGTCCATAATCTGATGGACAAGAATCCAGACGAACGCTTTGATGAGAACGACCTGGTCGTAAGCCTCATCAAGGTGGACGAAGGCCCAATGTTCAAACGATTCCGGCCGGCACCGCGTGGTCGTGCGCAGCGGATTCGCAAGCGTACGAGCCATTTGACAGTTGTTGTGTCGACACACGATGCAGAAGAAGAAACAGACGACTGATAATTAAATTTAGTCAGGTAAGAAATTGGGTCAAAAAACAAATCCAATCGGCTTTAGACTCGGCATTATTCGCGGCTGGGATAGTAACTGGTACGCGGAAAAAGATTTTGCCGAGAAGTTGGTCGAAGACGAAGAGATCAGGAACTATATGTCCGCTCGGTTGAAACGAGCTGGCTTGAGTCGTGTTGTGGTTGAGCGTACGCCGAAGCGCGTCATACTCACGTTGCACACGAGTCGTCCTGGTGTCGTCATCGGTCGCGGTGGAAGTGAAGTTGAGAAACTTCGCGAGGAGCTGAAGAAGCTGACCAATAAAGACATCCAGATCAATATCAACGAGATCAAACGGCCTGAGCTTGATGCCAGCCTTGTTGCTCAGAATATTGCTCAACAGTTGGAAGGTCGTGTTTCTTTCCGGCGTGCCATGAAGCAGTCGATTACGGCAGCCATGCGCATGGGAGCCGAAGGCATTCGTGTGAAAGTATCAGGTCGATTGGGTGGAGCCGAGATGGGCCGAACCGAGCAATACCTCGAAGGGCGTGTACCGCTCCATACGGTACGTGCTGACATCGACTATGCAGAGGCGACAGCCTTTACGATTTATGGCACTACGGGCGTCAAGGTCTGGATTTATCGAGGGGAAATTCTTGGTAAGCCGGACCTGAGTCTGAATGTACAGGCGCAACGGCAGCAGATGCAGCAAATGCAACCTGAGCGACGATCGACTGGCCGAGGCCGTCGACGATCCGAGAATGCAGGCGGTGGAGCTGGTCGCGGCAAATCGAAACGAACGAACAAATAGTCGAATAATCGAACGATAGAGGAGATTAAGCTATGTTGATGCCGAAGCGGACGAAGTACCGCAAGATGCAGAAGGGTCGCATCAAGGGCAATGCCCAGCGCGGCACGCGTGTTTCGTTTGGCGACTTTGGAATGAAGGCGCTTGAAACTGGTCGTATTACCAGCCGGCAAATTGAAGCCGCTCGTATTGCGATGACCCGAAACATGAAACGTACAGGTAAAGTGTGGATCCGGATTTTTCCAGATAAACCGATTACCAAGAAGCCCGCTGAAGTCCGGATGGGTAAAGGCAAAGGCTCGCCAGAATACTGGGTTGCCGTTGTTCGACCAGGTCGTGTAATGTTTGAGATTGGCGGTGGGGTACCACATGACCTCGCGATGGAGTCCATGCGATTAGCACAGAGAAAATTACCGATCAAAACCAAAGTTGTTACAAGACCAGACTATCGCGATAAGACAGTTCGGACATAACGCTATACATGACTATGAAGGCGAAAGAGATAAGAGATTTTAGTGCGGATGAAATCCGCCAGCAGATTGCTGACGAGAAAGAGCAACTCAGTCATCTGAAGTTTCAGCACGCTGTGGCTGAGCTGCCGAATCCAATGGTACTGCAGCACAAGCGACGGCTAATTGCCCGCTTGAACTCGATACTGAACGAAAAGAATACAATAGACAACTAGACAATCAGGTAGTTGGTGGGGAAACCGATCAGGGCCTACCAAGCCGGAGAATAGAATGGAAACAGTAGACAGGAAATCCAGGAAAGAACGTACGGGTATCGTCACCAGTGCGCGGATGGAAAAAAGCATTGTTGTTGCTATCGAGCGACAAGTCAAGCATCCGATTTACGGCAAGTTTATTAAGAAGACGAGCAAGCTCATGGCGCATGACGAAGAAAATTCGGCGGCGCAGGGCGATACGGTTCGGATTATGGAAACAAGGCCGTACAGTAAAAACAAACGTTGGCGTCTGGTCGAAGTTGTCGAACGGGCCAAGTAGAGTTGAGACATTTTATAACGGGTGATTACCGATGATTCAACAAGAATCCAGACTTAAGGTAGCAGACAATAGCGGCGCGAAGGAAGTCCTGTGTATTCGTGTACTTGGCGGCAGTAAGCGACGCTATGCCCGAATAGGAGACCAGATCGTTGTGACGGTAAAATCTGCTATTCCAGGAGGCAACATCAAAAAAGGTGAAGTTTCCAAAGCTGTTGTAGTCAGGACAAAGAAAGAGTACCGTCGTGAAGATGGCTCTTATATAAGGTTCGACGAAAATGCGGCTGTGCTTCTCAACCCCCAGGGTGAGCCGAGAGGCACGCGTATCTTCGGGCCAGTAGCACGCGAACTGCGTGAGAAACAGTATATGCGAATTGTATCGCTCGCACCGGAAGTACTGTAGTTCGCAATAAGATTTTAGACAAGTAAGGCAATGCCACGGACATCTAACAAACAGAAGAAACTTCACATCCGAAAGGGTGATGTCGTTCGCGTTATCTCTGGAAACGAAAAAGGCAAAGAAGGGAAAGTCCTTGTCGTGTTTCGCGAAAAAGAGCGCGTGATTATAGAAGGCGTCAACATGCGAATTCGACATGTTCGCCCAAACCAGACATACCCACAGGGTGGTCGTGTAGAACGCGAACTCCCCGTTCACATTTCGAATGTGATGCCGGTAGACTCTGAAGGCAACCCGACCAGGATTGGACGCAAGCCGATAGAGGATCTTGAGACCGGTAAAGTACGCTGGGTACGCTTCGCCAAAACGAACGGCGAAGAACTCGATTGATTAAAGTAGCAGATTGCTAAACGTTAGAGCAATAATGGAAAATTATACACCACGGCTTAAAGCACATTACCGGGACGAAGTCTTCGGCAAGTTGAAGGAGCAATTCGAGTATTCGAATAGCATGGAAGTGCCACGCCTCACCAAGATCGTCATTAACAAAGGCGTTGGAGAAGCTGTTGCTAACAAGAAAGTACTCCAGGACGCCGTCGAAGAGATCCGGAAGATAGCCGGCCAGCACCCTGTGACACGTCAGGCCCGCAAGAGTGTCTCGAACTTTAAGTTGCGACAGGGAATGCCTGTGGGCGTCTATGTCACGCTGCGAGGGGATCGCATGTGGGAATTTCTGGATCGCCTGATCTCTCTGGCTTTGCCGAGAGTTCGTGACTTTCGAGGAATCCCGGATAAAAGTTTTGACGGCCGCGGCAATTATACGCTCGGCATTAAGGAGCAGATAATATTTCCTGAGATCAATATCGATCGAGTGGACAAGATTGATGGGATGGACATTTCGTTCGTCACGACAGCTACGAATGACGCAGAAGCCCTGGCCCTGTTGAAAGGTCTGGGAATGCCATTCGTTCGTCGGAATACAGAAGCTGAAGCTGAAGTAGCTTAGCTAAGGAATTTAATACAGTACAGGACAAAACATGGCAAAGACAAGTTGGATAGCCCGCGAGCGCAAACGACGTAAAATGGTTGCGAAGTATGCAGCCAAACGGCAGGCGCTGAAAAATGCGGGAGACTACGAAGGACTTCAGAAGCTTCCTCGTAACGCGAGCCCTGTGAGGCTTCGTAATCGGTGCCATATCTCGGGCCGATCGAGAGGCTACCTCAGGCGTTTCGGTATCTCCCGAATTGTCTTTCGTGATATGGCGCTTGCAGGAAAAATTCCTGGCGTTAGAAAAGCAAGTTGGTAACTATTTAGACTGGTTAACGGGAATGAGTGGTATAACTGATCCGGTATCAGATTATCTGACGCGACTCAGAAACGCGCAGAAAGCAGGGCATCGTCATTTGGACGTGCCGGCGTCTAAGCTCAAGCGAGCGATGACGCAGATACTGGTAGATAAAGGATACGTATCCAAGTTTATTAACGTGGACGACGGCAAGCAGGGTCTGCTTCGGATTTTCCTCAAGTATGACGAACGCGGCAAACCCGTTATTCGAAACTTGAAGCGCATCTCCAAGCCAGGACTGCGAAAGTATGTTGGCGCAAACGACCTGCCTCGCGTTAGAAACGGACTTGGCATCGCCATTCTTTCTACGTCGCATGGTGTAATGACAGACAAGGAAGCTCGAAGAGTTAACGTTGGCGGCGAAGTGCTGGCCTTCGTGTACTAGATCTACTTCTTGTCTTTAGTGAGTAAACGAAAAGGAATATAAAATGTCTCGAATTGGCTTCGCTCCGATAAATGTTGTCGACAACGTAAGTGTCGACATCGGTTCGAATAACTTCGTAACGGTTAAGGGCCCCAAGGGCGAACTTTCGCTTCAGGTTAATCCAGAAATTAATCTGTCTCTGAACGATAGTGAGCTGATTGTTGCTCGACCAACCGAACAGAAGCGTCACAAGTCCATGCACGGATTGTATCGCTCGCTCATCAGCAACATGGTCATTGGTGTATCGGAAGGCTACAAGAAGGAGCTCGAAATCATTGGTGTCGGTTTCCGTGCGAGCATGGAAAATGGTGTCCTCGAACTGGCACTTGGATTTTCTCATCCCATTTTCTTCGTACCGCCGGATGGAATCGACATCACGACAGATACGAAGCGGGGCAAGAATACGATTGTGATCATCGAAGGCGTCGACAAGCAGCTGGTCGGCCAGGTGGCAGCCAAAATAAGAGGCCTCAGGCCACCCGAGCCGTACAAGGGCAAAGGTGTTCGTTATGTAGGTGAATATGTACGTCGTAAAGCTGGTAAGACGGCAGGTAAATAATTAGAGTCATGGGAAAACAGCAAAGAGATAACGCTCGTAGGCTCCGCGTCCGTCGCGGTATTCGCGCCAAAATTACTGGCACGCCTGAACGTCCACGGGTTAGCGTATATCGATCTAACAAGCATATTTATGCACAGGTAATTGACGACACGGACGGCCGTACGCTGGCATCAGCATCGAGTCTGGAGAACGATGCCAGTGGCAAGAGTCCAATCGAGGTTGCCAACAGCGTTGGCAAGCTTGTAGGATCGCGTGCAAAAGAAGCAGGAATCGAAGCCGTCGTTTTTGACAGAAATGGTTATCGATACCATGGTCGTATTAAAGGACTAGCGGAAGGCGTTCGCGAATCTGGAATTCAGGTCTAACCGGCCCGCAATAACTCAGGAAAAACAATGGCAAGAGGAAGGAACAGAAACAAGCGGGAAAGCAACGAATCATCGAGTGATTTCGTTGAAAAGCTCGTATCGGTCAAGCGCGTAGCCAAGGTCGTCAAGGGCGGTCGTCGATTTTCATTCAATGCTGTCGTAGTGGCAGGAAATGGAAGTGGCATGGTTGGTGCAGGTCTCGGAAAAGCAAATGAGGTTGCCGACGCTATCGCGAAGGGTACCGAAGATGCCAAGAAGAACATGCGTCACGTACCTATGCGTAAAGGCACTGTACCTCATCCGGTAATCGGAAAACACGATGCTGGAAGTGTCCTGCTTAAGCCTGCCTCTGCTGGTACCGGTGTTATCGCAGGTGGTGGAGTCAGAGCAGTGCTCGAGTGTGCTGGATACACAGACATTCTGTCGAAATCACTGGGATCAAGTAATCCGCACAACCAGGTAAAGGCAACGATCAATGCACTTCAACGATTGGAAGATCCACTGGAAGTCGCCAAGCGTCGCGGTGTAAACCTTGCGAAAGTTTTTGACGGATAAATTTTAGACTGGTAAAGGTTGATGGGAAAATTGAAAATAACCCAGGTTAGAAGTTTGATTCGGCAGTCAGTACGTCAGAAGCAGACTATAGAGGCTCTTGGCATCCGCAGGATGAATCATAGTGTAGTGCATAACGACACTCCGCAGATTCGTGGGATGGTAAACAAGGTCAGTCATCTGGTAACTGTTGAGGAAGAAGGAGCTTCCTCAAAAAGTAAATAATCGAAGTCGCAATGGATTTAAGTAATTTGAAGTCAGCCGCAGGCTCGACACGGAAACGAAAGCGCATTGCTCGAGGATCTGGTTCTGGGCGCGGTGGTCACACAGCTACCAAAGGTCACAAGGGCCAGAAGAGTCGTTCAGGGGCAAGTATTCCCCACTGGTTTGAAGGTGGTCAGATGCCACTCCAGCGACGGATTCCAAAGTTCGGATTCAAGAACAGATTCCGGAAAGAATATCGTGGCGTAAATCTTACTCGCTTGAATGATCTTATTGAAGCAGGCCGGTTAGAATCGGGAGCAGAAATAACTGTCGAGAACCTGGTTGAACTGGGCGTTGTCAAGAAAAACGATCGAGTTAAAATTCTGGGAGTGGGAGAACTGTCAACTGGTACGACAATTCACGCACATGCTTTCAGCAAGACAGCTCAGAAGAAAATCGAAGACGCCGGAGGAACTGCCACCGTTGTAAGTAGCGTGGGCAATTAATAAAAACCGTTATGGCTGGAATAGGCGAAAGTTTACGTAACATTTGGAAGATCGAGGAATTGCGAAAGCGAATCCTCTACACCGTCGGCATACTTGTGGTATATCGATTCGGTGCGTTTGTTACGCTACCTGGAATTGATGCCAGCGTGTTGGCGAACATCAATCTAACTCGTAATCCGAACGACATTTTCGGATTCATTGATTTGTTCGTCGGTGGTGCCTTCAGTGCTGCCGGTATTTTTGCCCTTGGTATCATGCCGTATATCACGGCGTCGATTATCATCCAGCTCCTCGGGGCGGTCATGCCGTACTTCCAGAAATTGCAACGCGATGGAGAGGAAGGAAGAAGGAAAATAACGCAGCTCACACGCTATGGAACGGTTTTCATAACCGCAGTGCAGTCGATCGGCTTTGCCATCAACCTGCAATATGGTGCTACGGGCGCTGCGATTATCGTTAGCAATAGCTTCTTCATGGTCTCCACCGTAATTGTCCTGACAGCAGGTACGATTTTCGTAATGTGGCTTGGAGAGAGAATCACAGAAAACGGAATCGGGAACGGAATCTCGCTGATTATCATGGCGAGCATCATAGCTTCCCTGCCGACGGCTCTCTTCAACGAATTCCAGCTGAAGGACAACCTGTTTATTTTCTTGCTGGAATTAGCAGCCTTCGCATTGATTACTGCGGGCGTTGTACTGGTGACGCAGGGCATGAGGAGAATCCCTGTACAATACGCCAAACGAGTTGTTGGCCGGAAGGTATATGGCGGTACGACTCAGTATCTACCCCTGCGCGTCAATGCAGCAGGTGTTATGCCGATCATCTTCGCCCAGTCGATCATGTTCGTCCCGGCAACGATTGCCTCATTCTTCCCCGACAATCCGGGAATGCAGACATTCGGCGCGTGGTTTACTGATATCTCCGGGTGGGGATATTCGCTCGTGTTCTTTCTGATCTGTGTGTTCTTTACGTTTTTCTATACAGCTATCGCTGTGAATCCGAAAGAAATGGCGGACACAATGAAACGTCAGGGCGGATTTATTCCGGGGATCAGACCCGGGAAGCAGACGAGTGAGTTCGTAGACAATATCCTCACGAAGATTACTCTACCCGGCTCAATATTTCTTGGGTTCGTCGCCATCCTGCCTGCATTCGCGATGAAGGCAAATGTAACAACAGGTTTTGCAATCTTCTTCGGTGGGACCAGTTTGTTGATTCTCGTTGGTGTCGCGCTCGATACATTGCAACAGATTGAAAGCCACCTGCTCATGA
>CBDUKH010000113.1:0-11683 GCA_965367755.1 uncultured Rhodothermales bacterium | reverse complement strand
CCTGTTGTAGGATCCGCCTTTATTAAGTATCGTATTGATAGATAAATACCGTCACCAGCAAACACGTAAATGAAGTTTACAGCATCAACAGCTGACCTGCTTAAGGCACTGACGACGGTCAGCGGCGCCGTCCCGTCCAAAAGTACGCTACCTATCCTCGAATGTGTTCTCCTCGAACGTGAGGACGACATTCTCCGGATCAGTGCCACCGATCTCGAAATATCAATAGTCAAAGATCTGACGGTGCAGTTTGAAAGCAACGGCACGGCTAAGGACACCAGAGTTGCCGTTCCGGCGAAGCGATTCCTCGACACCCTTCGTGCGCTTCCCGAAATTCCGCTGGAGTTTGTTGCAGACAATGAATTCGGCGTGACACTTAAAACCGATCAGGGTGTTTACAAGATGGTCGGCCATGACGGTGCCGATTATCCCTCCATACCCGAACTTGACCCGACAGTCACCATTGTGACTCCGGGCAACGTTCTGAAAAGAGCTATCCAGAAAACAGGATTTGCCGTCAGCAAGGACGCGTTGCGACCTGCCATGATGGGCATCTATTTTCAAATTCAGGAAAGCAGGGGACGCGCGGTTGCTACCGACGGACACCGGCTCGTTAAGCTGACATTGACGACGATGACCAGCAAAGAAAACATCGGATTTATCGTCCCTGAAAAAGCCATGAGCCTTGCTGGCAAGATCGTCGGCAACGAAGACTGCACAATTACAGTTGACTCCGGATACATCGGGCTCGACTTCGGCGAATCCCGTGTAATGGCCCGTCAGATTGAAGAGACCTATCCTAACTACGAAGCTGTTATTCCAATCGAGAATGACCGCAAGCTGACGGTGAACAGACTATCCATGCTAGCTGCCGTCAAACGTGTCGGGCTCTATTCCTCGAGTATGACGAATCAAGTTCGACTTTCGCTGAAGGCGGATGCTGTAGAGATTTCTGCCGAGGATCTTGAGCGATCCAGCGAAGCTCACGAAACGGTACTTGCCGAATTCGAAGGCGAAGAAATGGTCATTGGATTTAACTCGGTGTATTTGACTGAAGTCCTCAGCAACATCGACACGGACGACGTCGTGTTTGAGTTCAGCTCTCCGAACAGAGCTGGCGTAGTAACTCCCGCTACCCAGGAAAAGGGCGAGCAAATTCTTATGCTCATCATGCCTGTAATGCTAAATACGTACGCGTAAGCACTACAACTTCGACATTTTCAGAAAAAGGCCGGGGAAACTTCCTCGGCCTTTTTTTGTGAGTCTTACCTGCAAGTCACCCTCGGTTTACCCGATCACCGAACGGGTTTGTACCCACCCACAACACCTGTTTTTGAAAAGACAACTTGCCATAGTTGCATTTTCCTGACCCGGAACGAGCCGGCACTGGACAACAGGAAGTACCGCCACATCCGATAAAATGAATCACCATACCTGGACCGAAGCGCTGGCCAGCCGGCTTCAAAATTCTTGTTCCACGCCATCAGGGTTGGGTCATAGTCCTGCCCGAAATTGTGCCAATCCTCAAGCACAAAAAGATGCTCCGTCGCTTTGCCAATCTGCTGCACTGACGGTACAGCTGTATTCGGGAAAATGTACTTCTCCGTCCATGGGTCTGTGGTCTGGTGTGAGAACTTGTTGCCGATAGTGTGTAGCAGCAATAGCCCATCATCCTTGAGGCATGCGCTCGCTTTCTCAAAAAATGTCCTGTAGTTCTTCGGCCCAACATGTTCAAACATGCCAAGCGAAATAACATGATCATACTGACCGGTGACATCACGATAATCCTGAAGCAGAAATTCGATCGGAAGCCCTTTGCAACGTTCACGCCCCAGGTTGGCCTGCTCTTCAGAAACAGTCACTCCGACAGCGGAGGCACCATAATTCTCGGCGGCGTATTTCATGAAGCTGCCCCACCCACATCCGATATCGAGAATTTTCTGGCCCGGTTGGAGATCTATCTTCCGGCAGACCAGGTCCAGCTTCGCTACCTGGGCTTCATCGAGTGTCACAGCGTCTTTCCAGTATCCACACGTGTAGGTCATTCTTTCGTCGAGCATCACTTCGAAAAGGTCATTCCCGCGATCGTAATGATGCGACCCGCTCTGAAATGAGCGTGCCTTATTCTGCCGGTTAAGGAATCGGTCCTGAACGAGTCTCAGTTTGTCCTTCCAGGTTATTCTGACCTTGCTGAGGTCGATCCCCAATAATCGGAAAAAGAACTGGTCGAGCTCGTCCACATCCCACCAGCCCTCGATGTATGACTCACCAAGACCCAGGGCGTCCTCGGATAGAACACGTTTATAGAATCGGTCGTCATGAATTTGCAGATCCCAGGCCCGGTTACCATTGATTTGTATGTCGCCCAGCGCCAGGGCATCTTTGATTAACGATACCCTCGCGGCGTCCGACGAAGGCGTTGAGGGGTCCGCTGACGGAGAAGTAGAGGTAGGAGTCGATGCTGACGTATCCTGCATTGAGATTCACCAGGGTTGTGATTATCTCGAAGGTAGACGAATTGAATATAACTGGATGACAGCCTATCCGCTTTGCATAACGCTTGTTCGAGACTGCCGGCAGTTCGTCTTCTCCTTAATTAACGACGCTCCGGGTGAAGTTCAAAGGTGGAAGTACCGAAGAGGTGACGCCTCTCGGCTCGTCCAATGCCGTTCATGACTCTACTCGTCGTAGAAGATTTTCAATGACATCGTCTATCGAACCGTGCTGGGTACCAAGTGATGATCGGAGCACATGCCTGGCCTTGTACACATCTCCTTCGGCCAGGAGAAGTTTACCGAGGAAGTATGCCGTGAAGGGCTCGATATTCTCAGGAAGGCTCTCGGCGTATAACTCCTCCAACACGATGGCAGCTTCAGCCAACCCTTCCCGGTCGTAGTGCGGGAAAAGTCCCAATGTCGATGTCTGAGCTTGCCGGAGTAAACTGGCGCCCTCCAGTATTCTGGAGATTTCTTCAGACCGGATCAGGTCACCACGTTCCTGCGACAGTAGTAGCTCAACCGCCACGTCGTCGCTTGCGAGATACGCAAGGCGAGTCTCCCTTGGACTCGACAAAAAGCTGACAGTAAATAAGACGAGGTATACCGCAGCGCACGCGACGGCGGTTGAGAGTACATGTTGAAGCGGCTTCAACAATGCGAGTACAACGCCTCCGTCATTAACGCGATAAGTACTTCGTGGCTCAGAGGTCAAACCAGGAGAGGATGACGCAGTCACGGTTACGCCGTCGCCCTCATCACTCCAACCTGTTTTTGCGAAGCCTGGCGCGACCGGTACTGCCTGATCAAAGTGCTTCATCCTGGACTCCATGACCTGAAATCGACGCATGGCATCGGCGTTTCCGCGCAGTGCGCTTTCTATAATGCTCAAAGCATGCGCGATTGGAGCGGACGTGTGGTCCAGTTTCGCTCTGTCCATATAAAATAACAGTGCTTCATCGGACAATGGGTCGTGACTGATGCGACTGGCCTTTTGAAGCGCCTCTTCAAAAAACTCGATTTCCTCCACTTCGCCAGCTAGCTCGCCGTCGTTTCTGGCATAAGCAAGAAATTCAGCACGTTCACCGGGATCCAATTCCCAGTATCTCGCAAACCAGTCCATGTTCTTATCCATTTTCTTTCACCTGCTTGAGGTTTTCTTCAAGAACAATTATCACTTTAAACACTCGAACATCAGATGTATAACCCGCTCATCTATCTTTCGAAATAGTTCATGAACCGAACATCCTTCCGCAATCGAATAATTGCCTTGTTGACATACGAGCGGATGGTCGGCACTTCCTTGCCGGTTTCGTCCGCTATCGTTTCATAATCTTTTTCCTCTATGATCCTGAGCGTTGCAATCGTCCGCAGAAAGGACGGAAGCCGGTCTATCGCCTGCTGCAATGCATGAAATAGCAACCTCGCATCGAGAACCTCTGCTGCCGTTGGCTCAGCCGAGGATAGAGGAATATGAGCTCGCTCGATCGAGACGTAGCGTTTCTTACCGCGGATATAATTGAGAAAGGTGTTCTTGCAGATGACGCTTACCCAGCTACAATACCTTGTTGATGCCCCGAGACCTTTCCGGCCAGCCGACACCTTCCGAAAACTGTCCGCAATCATCTTTTCGTAGTCGGCAATACATCCGTCGAAATCTCGAGCATACTTAAGTTGAAAGTACCGTCGGATGTAGCAGTACGTCCATACGTCGATCGTTTCAGCCACCCCGGGATCGTTCACTTCATGGTTGTCCAAGTACAACGCGTTCACTTTGTCCGTCTCATCCAGCCGGAAGGGCAAACGGACGAGGAGACTCTGTATCGGTTTGGCGACTATTTCCATGGGTTTTCCAGAAAAATTTCGTCCGAATCTGCTCTTGACGTCAATATTGGAAGAAGATTAAGGCCATCTCGGTAGCCGTTGTGACCCTGAATCAATTATGCGAGCGTTTTGAAGGCTCGATCCAATAAAGAGGTAAGCAACGCACTTTCCCAATGACTTGCTTAATTGATTGATTATCACGTTTTGCGTAAATTAGTCGGCTGCGGCAAATTTCATCGATATTAGATTGCCGCGCAGGAAATCAAGGAAAAAGCAATGCAGACTAACAGTTACAGGACTCTGAGCACAAAGCCCGCCGATGTCGAGCGGAAATGGTTCATTGTCGACGCCGAAAATATGGTCGTCGGACGTATGGCAAGCAAGGTGGCTGCCATCCTTCGCGGGAAGCACAAGCCGTCCTTTACGCCGCACGTTGATACGGGCGACTATGTCGTCATCATCAATGCCGACAAGGCGCGATTCACCGGAGCCAAGGAGACCGACAAGCTATATTTTTCATATAGCGGTTATCCTGGTGGCGAGAAGCTCGTCCCGCCCAAAGACATCCGTGTCAAGAAGCCGACCTTCATCGTTGAGAATGCCGTTCGTGGCATGCTTCCGAAAGGAAAGCTCGGTCGACAGATGTTCAAGAAATTGAAGGTTTACGCCGGCACTGAACATGCGCATGAAGCCCAGAAACCTGAAACGTTAGCTATCTAGTAGAATATCCCTATGGCAGCACCTGTTCAATACATCGCGGTTGGCCGTCGAAAGACCTCCGTTGCCCGTGTTTACCTTCGCCCAGGCAGTGGCAAGGTCATTATCAACAAGCGCCCGATCGAGACGTACTTCCCCCTCGAAATTCGACGACGCCAGATCAACGTTCCCTTTAAGGTTACCGAAACCGAAGGACAATGGGATGTTGTCGTGAATGCTCGCGGTGGCGGTTTGACAGGTCAGGCCGAAGCTACACGGCTGGGCATTGCCAGAGCTCTCCTCAAATTCAACGAGGAATTTCGTATTCCTCTGCGCGCAGCCGACGTCCTTACTCGTGACCCACGCATGGTCGAACGTAAGAAGTACGGTCAGCCGAAAGCTCGTAAACGATTCCAGTTCTCGAAACGATAGAATCGTTCGCGGACACACCTGGCCTTTTGCCAGTATTTTCAATCACACATACTGTTTGATGCCCGCCCGGGTGCCCACGTGGTTCGGCTGGCAAGTGACAACAGTAGAGGATAAACAACCCGTATACATATGAGCACAGAAACACAAGAGCGTCAACCTCGCGTTGACATCGAGACCCTGTTGAAGGCCGGCACGCATTTCGGCCACTTGACAAGCCGCTGGAATCCGAAGATGAAAGACTTCGTCTTCATGGAGCGCAACGGCATCCATATCATCGACCTGACCCAGACTCAGGAGCTGTTGGACAAAGCCGCCGATGCTGCGTCGCGCTTTGCACGTCAGGGCAAGAAGATCCTTTTCGCTGGCACCAAGAAGCAGGCACGCGAGATTCTTCGCAAGTATGCTGACGAATGCGATTCACCCTACGTTGTAGAACGATGGTTGGGTGGTACGCTGACGAACTTTCAGACCATCCGCAAGAGCATCCGCCGCATGGAAGAGCTCGTCAAGATGGAAGAGGAAGGCGTTATCAGTCAGCTCAAGAAGAAAGAGCGCCTCATGAAGGCTCGAGAACGCGAGAAGCTGGAGAAAATCCTTACCGGTATCTCCAAAATGGCACGCCTGCCCGGTGCTCTGTTCGTAGTTGACATCAACCGCGAACACATTGCCGTCAACGAGGCTCAGAAACTTGGCATTCCGATCATTGCGCTGGTAGACACCAATTGCAATCCGGACCTGGTCAACTTCCCGATTCCCTCCAATGACGATGCCCTGAAAAGCATTGAGTTGATCGCATCGGTAATCTCTTCTGCGATCCAGGAAGGATCCAAGCAACGCGACATTCAGTTGGCCGCCGATGCTGAAGAGAAGAAGAAGCGTAAAGCTGAAACCGACGCGAAGACCGCCAAGAAAAAGGCTGCTAAAAAGGTCGCCGCTACAGAAGAAGCTGCTGAAGTAGAAGAGTCTGCTGAGTAACAAACACGCACGCTTTATCGTAACGGCCCTCGCGGCAAAAGGAATGCACGGGTTAGAGATTCGCACTCTTCCCGGCTACAATGATTCACCATCTGCAACCGAACAACAATGAATATCTCGGCTAAAGACGTCAAACGACTTAGGGACCAAACCGGAGTCGGCATGATGGACTGCAAGAAAGCCCTTGCCGAAGCCAATGGCGATTTTGATACCGCCATCGAAGTACTTCGAAAGAAAGGCCAGAAAGTGGCCGCCAAACGTGCCGACCGCGAAGCGAAAGAAGGCATCATTGCAACGGCGACTTCTGATGACGGCTCTACCGCTGTTCTCGTCGAAGTGAATTGTGAAACCGATTTCGTTGCTCGTAACGATGACTTCCAGGCATTCGCAAACTCTATTGCAGAACTCATTCTCGAAAAGCGGCCTGCCGATCGGGATGCGTTACTTGCGCTGGACTTCAACGGCCAATCTGTCGAAGATGCTATCAACAGCATGACAGGCAAGATTGGAGAGAAGATCGACGTGCGTCGCTTCTCCATCGTGTCTAGTGAAGGCAAGGCCGTTTCCTACATCCATCCGGGCTCACGCCTTGGTGTGCTTGTAGAGATCCATGGCAACGGCGAATCAGCTGCTGTCGGACGAGACGTCGCCATGCAGGTTGCAGCCTTGAACCCAATCGCCGCGACCCGCGATGACGTCCCGCAAGATCTTAAAGACAAAGAGATGGAAATCGCTCGCGAGGCAGCACGCCTCGAAGGCAAGCCCGAAAAGATCCTCGACAGAATCGCAGAAGGCAAGCTGGAACGATACTACAAGGATCATGTCCTGACCGAACAGCCGTTCGTAAAGGACTCTTCGTTGAAGGTAGGAGATATCCTCTCCGAAGCCGGACTCGAAGTCAAAGGCTATGTACGGTTCGCCCTGGGCGACTAGACAACCTCGATTCAATAAAAAAGGGCCTGGCGATAACCGTCATGCCCTTTTTTAATACACGCCGACAATACACACAATGTTGACAGAATTCAGAATTGCAAAGCACTACCCGTCTCAGTAGCTTTCAAGGCTGTACCAGGCAACTGACCGGCATCGACTGAATGGCGGTTGTTTACACTTTTCCATCTGAATAATGAGCATCAAGTATAAAAGAATCCTTCTGAAGCTTAGCGGTGAAGCCCTGACAGGCGAGGGAAAGTATGGGATCGATCCCGAGGTCCTCTCTGTCTACGCCAATGAGATCAAGCAGGTCGTCGAACTGGGTGTTCAGGTGGCACTCGTCATTGGCGGTGGCAACATCTTTCGCGGCGTTCAGAATGCCACTGTAGGCATGACCCGAGCCCACGCTGACTACATGGGCATGCTGGCAACGATGATCAATGCGATGGCACTGCAAGATGCTCTCGAACAGGCTGGCCTTCAAACCCGTCTGCAGTCGAGCATCAAGATGGAGCAAATTGCAGAACCCTTTATCCGACGGCGCGCCATGCGCCATCTCGAAAAAAACAGAATAGTGATATTCGGCGCCGGTACCGGTAATCCGTACTTCACGACCGACACAGCTGCAGCATTACGCGCTCTGGAAATTGATGCCGACGTCATCCTCAAAGGCACCAAAGTAGACGGCGTTTATACAGCAGATCCCAACCAGGATGATTCTGCCGAGCAGTATGCCTCCATCAATGGCAACGATGTAATCCAGCAAGGACTCAAGGTGATGGACATGACCGCCTTCACGCTGTGTGGCGAGTCGAAGATGCCTATCATAGTATTTAATATTACTGAACCTGGCATTCTGGCACGAATAGTGAAAGGTGAAGAGATCGGCACCCTTGTTCACTGGGAAGACCAGCAGACAGACTCAACATACGTGGGAGCCTAACAGGTAAAACAAAACGATGGTTCACGAAAAGATTAAGTCCCTTCTCGAAGATGCGGACGATAAAATGAAAAAAGCGCTCGAGCATTTGCTTGGGGAGCTTTCGAGTATTCGGGCTGGTAGAGCGGCACCTTCAATGGTGGAGCACGTTCGAGTTGATTATTACGGTACTAAAACACCGTTGAATCAGGTTGCCAGCGTCAATGCCCCGCAAGCTGACATGCTCGTTATACAGCCGTGGGATAAATCTGCTCTCGAAGCTATTGAGAAAGCAATCCGGGCGTCTAATATCGGACTCAACCCGTCCAACGACGGCGACTTTATTCGCATTCCGGTACCGCCCCTGTCGGAAGAGCGCCGAAAAGATCTCGTAAAAGCTGCGCGGACACGCGGTGAGGACTCCAAAGTCGCAATTCGAAATATCCGAAGGCATGCAAAAGATAGTATCAAATCGACTCAGGAAGAGGAGCACCTTCCGGAAGACATGCGCTATGAAGGCGAGGAAAAACTTCAGAAGTTGACAGACGACTACGTGCAGAAAGTAGATAGCCTTATGGATCGAAAAGAAGCCGAAATTATGGAGGTGTAATCACTCCAGTTTGCTTCATCAACGGAGAGGTGCCCGAGTGGCTGAAGGGGCACGCCTGGAAAGCGTGTGTACTCTAACTGGGTACCGTGGGTTCGAATCCCACCCTCTCCGCATTAACTATGACGCGTACGTCTGTAAAGCACTTCGATTGTATCCGACGAGAGACACCATATGATTTATAGCATGACCGGATTCGGGCGCGCCACTGCAGAGGTCGACGACCTGTCGGCAACTGTCGAACTGAAATCGGTCAACAGTCGATTCTGCGAAGTATCGGTCAGAGCACCGCGGTACCTGTTTGACAGAGAAACAGAGATTCAGTCGCGACTCAAGAGTGAAGTCGCACGAGGCAGGATCTCTGTTCAAATTCAGATCGACAACAAGACAGAAGGACCGCCAGCAATCACGCTGAACAAGTCAGCCATCAAGTACTACGCTCGATTGTTCAAGGACTTGCGTAAAATTGCAGGCATCCGCGAACGGGTGCAAATAAATCATCTTCTGAAATTTGAAGATCAGATATTTCTCAAATCGACTACGGATAACGACAAGGACATTACATGGTCGGTCGTGAAGGCTGCGCTCGATGCGGCGATTGAAGGTTTGCAGGAAATGAGACAACAGGAGGGACGCGCCCTTCACTCGGACCTGCTAAATCGTATCACGCTGATTTCGTCATACAACGCTGCTGTCAATAAGATGGCACCCGACAGGGTCAGTGCCGCACGTGAAAAACTTGAGGAACGCATTCAAGACCTCGTGTCAGAAGAGAGAATTAATCCCGAGCGCCTCGAACAGGAAATAGCTATGCTCGCTGACAAACTGGACGTTAACGAAGAGACCGTGCGACTGGAATCTCACCTTGGACTTTTCAGGGAAGCGCTCACTCTTACCGAACCCGTCGGGCGCAAATTGAATTTCATCGTTCAGGAAATGAATCGTGAGATCAATACCATCGGCTCAAAAGCGAACGACAGCGCCATGACAGAAGTGGTCGTCAAGATGAAAGAAGAGCTGGAAAAGATTCGAGAGCAGGTCGAAAATGTCGAATGACGGTGACACTTCACCGACCATTATTGTCCTTACCGCACCCAGTGGTTCTGGCAAGACTACCATCGCGCATGGTATCCTGACCCTGTACCCTAACATCCGATTCTCGGTATCTGCTACAACCCGCAAGCGCCGTGAGAACGAAGAGGACGGCGTGCACTACCACTTTGTATCGGATAGCGAATTCGAAGACCTGATTGCTGCCGACCAACTGCTGGAGTACGAAGTGTTTTATGGCAACAAGTACTACGGCACGTTGTGGTCGGAAGTTGAGAACTCGACCGCCGACAATCCGGTGCTCCTCGACATCGAGGTTTTGGGTGCGAGTCGCGTGAAAGAAAAGTTTGGAGACAAAGCGCTCGTCATTTTCATTCGGCCGCCTGACATAGAAACCCTGCGGAATCGGCTGATTCATCGCCGGACTGAAGATGATGAGATGCTTGCACTGCGACTATCTCGGGCCAAAATGGAACTCTCGATGGCTGAAAACTTCGATCATGTGGTAATAAATGATGAGATCGAAACTGCTATCGATGAAACTGCACTCCTCATTAAGTCGTTTCTCGAACGGCGACATGGCTACAATTCTGACGATTCAGATGCGATAAATTAACCGCCTCTACTTTAGCCCGATTACCAACAGGGAATCGAGATGGAAAAAAGCACCCTTAATATCGACGGCAAAAAAATTATTCTCGGCGTGAGCGGCGGAATTGCTGCTTACAAGTGCGCAGAGATTGTCAGGCTGTTCAAGAAGGGGGGAGCAGAAGTTCGTGTTGTGATGACCAACAGCGCGTCCAGGTTTATTACTCCATTGACACTCGGCACCCTTGCCGAGTCCGAGGTCCTTACGGAGATCTTCCCTGAGAATGAAGAAGGTAGTTGGACAAAGCACGTAAATCTTGGCCTCTGGGCTGACCTTTTTGTTCTTGCTCCGGCAACGGCACACACTATCGCTGTACTGGCTAATGGCCTGTGCGATTCGATGCTTGCCGCAGTAGCTCTGTCCGCAAGGTGTCCGCTCCTGGTCTGTCCATCGATGGACCATGACATGTACATCCATCCATCGACGCAGTCGAATCTTGAAAAGCTGGAGTCGTACGGATATCACCTACTTGAGCCCGGTCATGGAGAGCTCGCGAGTGGACTGGTCGGAAAAGGCAGGCTTCCCGAGCCGGACGAAATTTTCACTGCTGCAGCCGAACTGCTCATCAATAGAGATAACGGAGCACTCGCCGGGAAAACCGTGCTCGTGACTGCCGGACCTACTGTCGAGGCGATCGACCCTGTGCGCTTTATTTCCAACAGGTCTACGGGCACGATGGGATACGCGATAGCTGCCGCCGCCCGGTCAATGGGTGCGAGCGTCACTCTGGTAACTGGGCCAACCATGCTGCAGCCACCTGCCGATGTGGAAGTCGTGCATGTTGAAAGCGCAAAGGAAATGCACGAGGCAGTACTCGCGCGCAGCAAAGCAAATATTGTTGTCATGGCAGCCGCAGTCGCCGATTTTACTCCAGCGCAGTATGCAACATCCAAGATTAAGAAGGAGAACGTTAAACGAGAATCTTCAGACAGTGAGTTCTCTCTTGAATTGCAGAGGACCTCGGATATATTAAAAGAACTGGGAAGCAGAAAATCGGCGCGACAGATCCTTGTCGGATTCGCTCTGGAAACAGACAATGGGAAAGAGAATGCCATGCGCAAGCTGGCATCAAAAAATCTCGACATGATTGTCCTGAACAATCC
>CBDUKH010000112.1:0-11934 GCA_965367755.1 uncultured Rhodothermales bacterium | reverse complement strand
TGAGAGGCTTCGCTCGAGCTGCATCTTTTAACAGTATAAGGGTCTCCGCTACGTGCCAGTGGAGACCCTTTCTTTTGCTCTACTTGGTTGCAAACAGGGCTGCGATCGTGGCAACCACCGCACTGTAGAGCGCAGCTCCCGGCCAGAGTGCCAACACTGATCCCGGGTTGAACGCACCGACTTGCACAGTGAGAAAAGCTACGTGCAATCCATTGTGTAAGATGCCGACGACCAGTCCACCGAGAAGCGCCTGCCTTGGCGTAATCACAAGCAAATCTCGTTCGTCACTAGAAAACATCCCGAGGAGGAACCCGGTAACGGTCTTCAGGATCATGTTTATTCCCCACGTATCATACACAGCGTCCATGAGGGTTCCGAGTATAAACCCCGCAATAGACCCGGTTCGCCGACCGTACTGTAGACCAACCCACGCAACGTAGAGCATGACCGCATCAGGGTAGGCGCCCATGATGCCAAGGCGTCCAAGGACCACCCACTGAACCAGGAGGGCCAGTACACCGGCTATCGCCACTCGGACATAAGTAGTCATGGATGCGTTCTTAGTTGATCGTCGACTGTGAACTTATCAAAATAGGAGGTTCTGAATGGTAACATCAATCTTTTCTCATAATACACACGATTTGCGTTCCGTAAGAACAGAACGGAACCGTAATCTAAAATCAGGGTATCTGAGACACGTATCCAACAGCAGTCATGGCAAAGCAGAGACAGAAAAAAGGGAATAGAAAGCCGCGTCGAGGACAACAACGCGGCCAAAAGATGTTGTTCTCGAAGCGCAACTACCAGTTGATGGTTCTGGGTGTTGCCTTGATCGTCGTCGGGTTCGCCATTATGCGCATGGAAAACGAGGTTGATGGCTTTATCTCCCTCTATGTAGCTCCACTTTTGATTCTTGGCGGTTATCTCGAGATCATTTATGCCATCCTCTGGCACGGAGATAACGAAAAGCCCGTTCAGGGTTAGTCACTCCTCGACATTTTGTCGCCGCAGTCATTTCACCGGCGATCCTGGTGTTCACGTCTCAACCCTTCAGCGTCGCCTCAAGGCGCCCCCAGATCAAAAAAACGTCTCCTTCGGCCGTCCCCAATATTTAGGGTCACCCGGTCAACCAATAACTAATATCTTAAGTCTTGTAACCCGATCGGGGTACGTGCCTGTCTAATGTTTTGAAATCAGACAAGGCAGTTTTCTTGATAGACTCACTTGAGCCTCCTGTGCAGGAGAAAGGCGTCCACACACACAATATCGATTTTCGTGCTATCGTCGATGAGCACAAGCGTTCCGTCTATGCCCTGGCATATGAGTTGACGGGCAATCATCACGATGCTGAAGATCTGTCTCAGGACGTGTTTATCAGAGTCTATCGATCGCTGTCCTCATTTCGAGGAGATGCCAAAATGTTTTCGTGGCTATACCGGATTACAGTTAATTCGTACCTGAACAAGAAACAGAAAAAGACCCTCTTGTTCAGGAAGCTCACAAGCGACTTTAAGGATGTTGAACTCTCACATGCAGAACAAAATGACTCTGGAGATATGGTGCTTGTCAATGCTCACCTGGACCAGGCTATGAAAAAACTCACGCCATCCGAGCGCGCTGCATTTGTCTTGCGTCATACGAAAGACCTCTCCATCCGTGAGGTCGCCGAAGCGATGGACATCGCCGACGGAACTGTCAAAAGCCTGCTTCACCGAGCGTTGAAAAAACTCCGGAAATCGCTTGCCCATTATCGAGAAGACCTTGGATTGCCAACGGCATAAAGAATGAATACTACGTGCAATAAATATCGCGCCCTTATTGATCAGCTTGCATTGGGAGATCTGGAAAAAGATTCGGAAGCTCAAGTCGCAATTCATGTCGACGAGTGTGCCTCGTGTGCTGATTACTTGCGGGAAACCCGGGAGTCGATCGCCCTTGTCACAGCCGTTTCTGTCCCGCAAAGGGACGACGCATATTGGGATTCATTCTATGATCGAATTGTTGATCGAATCAACGAAGAAGATGCGGCGCCTGTGGCCCGACGAAAAGCTGGGATTGACTGGGAACGTGTTCGGGATATAATCCTGCCGCGTCAGCCGGCTATGCAACTGGCGTATGGCGTAGCCCTTCTTGTAATCGGGCTATTTCTCGGACGTGCAATTTTCCAGACTGACGCAAATGACCTGATACCTGAAGTTGCGCAGTCGCCCCAGATATCACCGGAAGCGACGTCCCCCGGGGATACACCTGCCGTCGAACTCGCCTCACTCGACGCTCGTTCTGACAGATTCCTTGACAGGTCCAAAGTGCTGTTGCTGGGCATTGTCAACATGGATACCGACGACGGCTCGGGTGGCTACAATATGGACAAGAGCAGGCTTGTGGCCAGGCAACTCGTCAAGGAATCTGTCCCACTACGACGGGAATTGGAGGTTGCAGACCAGCGCCGCCTCATGAAGTTGATGGATGACCTCGAAGTGATTTTGCTCCAGATTGCAAACCTGGAGGAAAGTGCAGACATCCCTGCCATCGAAATGGTGAAAGATGGCGTCGATCAACGGGGCGTCCTCCTCAAAATTAACGTCACCGAGATGCGAAATGATTTTAAGCGAGATGGGCTATAGGCCAACTCGACAAGACACATTAATCACAGTAAATAAATTGACCATGAATACAATAAGATACATCGGTGCGATCGCCATTGCGATGATGACTGCCGGGTCTGTAACGACTGCCAGTGCTCAAAGTGCTGCCGACGACTACCAGGCTGCGTACGAACTCGTGCTCGACGAGAACTGGAATGATGCTGCAAACGCACTTCGATCGTTTACCCGCAATCACGCAGATAGCAAGTGGGTTGACGACGCACAGTACTGGCAGTGCCACGTCTCCGAAAAGAAAGGAGACAATCTTGAGCGTGTGTTTGAGTGCTACGAGGAATTCGTGGATGACTACGGTTCGAGTTCATGGGCAAATGATGCCGAAAGTAGTATGATTCGTGTCGGTCAGCGCCTGGTTTCCTCAGGCAAGAGAGAATACGAAGCCATCATAAAGTCGCTAGGCAATAGTTCCGAAGAAGAAGTACGGCTGGCAGCACTTGATGCTCTCTGGCAGAGTGGCGACGAAAGAGCACTTGATGCAATCCTGGGACTCTATGACGAGGGTGGGTCCAAAAAGTATCGCAAGAAACTAATTTTTGGCCTGTCTCAATTCGACTCGCCCAGGGCTGCAAGTAAACTGCGTGAGATAGCGCTTAATGACGAAAACCCAGAGATTCGTAAAGACGCTATCTTCTGGATTGTGGACAACGGAGGCAAAGACGCCCTGGATTTGCTGGCCACGCTGTCCGACCCGAGTCAACCAATCGAGGTCCAGAAACAGGTTGTCTTTGCTTATTCCCAGTTGGATGAGGATGGGGTCGATCCGCTGATAAAGTTGGCGCGGACATCACCTCACGAAGACATTCGAAAGGATGCGGTTTTCTGGCTGGGACAAATCGGTGGTTCGGAAGTCGTTGCGTTTTACGATGACCTACTGCAAAACTCGACGGATCCAGAAGTTCAAAAACAGGTGCTCTTCGGGCTCCACGAAATTGGTGGAGATGAGAGCCTGAGAAAACTGGCAGATGTCGCGAAGTCTAATAAAAATGTTGATCTCCGCAAGGATGCAATTTTCTGGATCAGCCAGACCGACCACCAGAGCGCACCGGGTTTGATCGAATCTATTGCCGCAAGTAACCCGTCTCCCGAAATCATGAAGCAAGTTGTCTTTGCGTATTCTCAGATGGGACCCGACGGCTTGCGTCGACTTAACGAACTTGCGCGATCTCATCCTGACTTGACTGTTCGTAAAGAATCAATCTTCTGGGTCGGTCAAGAGGGTGGTTCTCAGGCAACCGCACTATTTGATGATCTGCTATCGAGCAGTACCGACGAAGAAATCCTTGGACAGGTTGTATTTGCTCTTGGTCAGCTCGACGACGACGCCGGTGTTGATAAGCTCATCGACCTCGCAAAGAACAGTCAGAACGCCAAAGTTCGCAAAGATGCCATCTTCTGGTTAGGCCAAAGTGACAGCGAAAAAGCTCGCACAGCACTTCTGCAGATCGTCCGTGGAAACTAAACACCCTTCACCCAGAGAACAATCATGAAAACGTACTCTACACTTCTATTCTTGTTAGCGACGTTACTGTTCGCAACTGAGTTCAGTCAAGCACAGGATGTCATTAAGTTCGATGGAGATGATACAACATCGCTCGCAGACCGGTTGTCCTGGGCATCCGGCCAGGCAGCAGCGGGCAACTGGGTCGCCTACTCTATTGAACGCAAGATGCATGAACACTCTAGCATGGGCTCATGGTCAAGTCGATCGACCCGGTCTACGTTTTCCGAACTGCTTTACGGAATAAAGCTAGAGCGTCGTAACGGCAAGTGGAACAAGAACATGCCCAATCGGACTGTCGTCAAGGAAGTCGTAATGCTATATCTCTTTGATAACCGCGGTGGAATTGAGGACGTTAAGTTTTCGACCCTGGACGGCGAAGCGGATCTGGACGGAAAAGATTTGATCTTCCTCGGGATGATTGACAGAAGAGAAAGTCTCAAATTCGTAACCGACAGGTTCGAGAAAGCCACGGAAGACGTACGGGAAGAATTCGTGGCTGCAATCGCCATGCATGATAGTCAGGAAGCTGCTACGCTCTTAGTGGATATTCTTGAAGATGACGCCAGCTCGCAGGTACGTGAACAGGCCGCTTTCTGGATGAGCCAGGTATCCAACACCGATGCAACTCTGCGGATACTCGTTAACGCAGTAGAAAATGATCCGTCGGGAGATGTTCGGGAGCAAGCTGTTTTTGCTATCAGCCAGATCGACAATGCAAACTCGACCGAAGCGCTCATCACGCTGGCGCGGAAGGGGCCGAGTGATACGAAAGACGAAGCCATTTTCTGGCTGGGACAGAAAGCTTCAGACGAAGCAACCAAGTACCTTTCGGACCTGGTAGATGACGACCCGGATGTTGACATCAAGAAGCAAGCTGTATTTGCTTTGTCCCAACAGGAGCATCCGGATGGCGTACGCCGACTGGTTGACATCGCGCGGAATCATGAAAATGCAGCCGTAAGGAAAGAAGCGATATTTTGGCTCAGCCAAAGCGATGATCCGGCTGCGCTGGATGCTATCATCGAGTTGGCGAGAGGTTGACGTTTAAAACGAGGTCTAGTCGTAAAGCAGGTACTGCTTACGCTTCATCTCAAACTCGGAGAGGTCGGATTGCCAGGAGCGGACTATGTCGGTTGCTGGCTTTCCGTTTATAAGATCTGTTCTGAGATCTTCTGAGCCGTACAATAACGTCATCCAGCGCGCATTTAACGATTCACCAAATTTTTCATCCGGCCAGTTGTCGCGTACGGCGGCGAGTGCATGGATGCCAATCTCCACAGGGCGTATCGCTTCACGATTCGTAACGCTGATTCTGATTCCGATCAAGTCTACGTCTTGATGCTTGGGAGTAGCCGACATACTCGGAATCGATTTCGGTGTGTAACTTGTAGTATCAAATTCAACCCCTGCCAACCCTTCTCCTCTCAGCTGTTTAACAATGGCTGCACCGTCCCAATCGGGTGCGCCAAAAATTTTAAACGGCTGATACGTCCCCCGTCCCTCGTTGACCCTCGTCGCTTCAAATAAACAAATACCGGGATACACGAGCGCCGTTTCGAAGTCCGGGATGTTTGGACTCGTAGCGATCCATCGTAACCCTGTCTCCGGCCACTGCATTGTACGGGACCAACCCTCAACCGGCACTACAGTAAGCGACAAGTCTTCGAGGCCGTCAAGATAGTTTTCGCCCTTAATCATGAGAGCAAGCTCACCAACTGTCAGGCCGTGAACAACGGGCACCGGATACATTCCGACGAAGGATCGCACGTCGTCGTCCAAAATCGGCCCGTCGATCAGGGCTCCTCCTAGTGGATTCGGTCTGTCCAAAACAAGGAATTCGACATCATTTTCAGCGGCGGCCTGCATTGCAAGACCGAGAGTTGATATGTACGTGTAAAAGCGTGCTCCGATATCTTGAATATCAAAAATCAGGATGTCGACATTAGCCAGCATCTCAGCCGTCGGTGCGCGCGTGTCGCCATACAGACTGTACACTGGGATAGATGCCGCTACCGTATCCGTTGCCACCTTCAGTCCTGCTTCGACCTCGCCGCGGAACCCGTGCTCGGGCGCAAACACCGATACAAGTTCCACTGCCTCACTGTCGAGCAGAACGTCTACAAGATGACGATCCCCGACAACAGTAGTCTGATTAGCAATGAGACCGATTCTGCTGCCAGAGAGGACATCAAAGCTTCTCTGTTGCAGAACGTCGGCGCCCACCCTTACAGAGTGATTTGCCTCATCAGGTGGAGTGTCCGTGTTGCATGCTGACCCGAAGATCACCAGAAAAGTCAGGACACATAGCGTGCGCGCCATTCGGTGCAGGGTGCTAGCTGTTCGCGACGACGGTGTGTTCAGGAAAGAAGTAGGCCGATTCAAGTTTGCCATTTTCGACTGAGTCGGAACCGTGGGCAATATTCTCGCCGACAGAGTCCGCATAAAGTTTTCTGATTGTACCCTCCGCAGCTTCAGCGGGGTTGGTAGCACCTATCAAGGTACGATAGTCTGCAACGGCGTTATCTTTTTCAAGCACCATGGGAACGCAGGGTCCGCTTGACATAAAGGTCGTGAGTTCTTCAAAGAATGGGCGACCTTTGTGCACCGCGTAGAAGCCTTCGGCTTCTTGCTTCGAAAGCCTAACGAGTTTCATGGCACGAATGCTAAAACCAGCATCCTGAATATGTTTTATCACCTGGCCGATGAGATTCTTGCGCACGCAGTCGGGTTTGAGGATTGCTAGCGTTCGTTCAATTGCCATAAGTAGAATGTTCGGTAAAGATGAATAGTGTAGTGGCTGTCGAAAAACTGAAGGGCGATCGCGCCGCTCCTCGTCGACAAAGTATTAAGGTAACAGACATCGTCGAAACTATTTCGACGCAAGGTGTTCCGCGATCTTTTTTGAATCAGTATTAATAATTCCGAGGATTCCTCCGGGTCGGTAATTGTCGAATCCCAGGAAATACAGTCCGTCAAGGTCATCGGTCCCGATGAGTTTGCGAGGGTTGCCGGCATAGTCAAGCATTCGGTCGGCAGCTGGAACTAGGCTGGCAATGCCCGACCTGTAGCCTGTTGCAAGAATAATAACGTCGTAATCGGATGTAGTGCCATCCGTAAAAGAGACCCGCTTCCCGTCGAGAGATTCGACGCCGGGTTTGACTTGAATCTTTCCGGCTTTGATTGCGGCTACGGTTCCGACGTCAATGACAGGACTCTTCCCGTGTTTTCGAAGCTGAGCCATGGGAGCAATCTCCGGAAGGGGAAGGCCAAACTTCTCAAGATTTCCAACGGTAAGTCGCTGCGTGAGTCTTCCAAGCGAATCTTGCAGAAATGCCGGAAGGCGAGCAAGCTTCAGGGCTGTCAGTTGGGTCGGGCGACCAAACGCATCTCGTGGAACGATGTTTACTGGTCTACGCACGGAAATCGTTGTAGTGATGTTGAGCTCTGCCAGATCAAGGGCAATTTCAGCACCAGTATTTCCCATGCCGATAACGAGTACGCGTTTGCCATCATAGGGTTGGGCATTCTTGTACTCTCTACTGTGAATGATCTTGCCGTCAAAATTTGCGGCACCCGTCCAGGCCGGTGAGACGGGGATCCGATTCGTTCCGGTAGCCACGACTACATTATTTGCGAAGATCGATTTGCCTGAATCAAAAGTTACTTGCCACGAATCATCAGATTTGGTGATAGTCTGAACAGCCCTTGAAAAATGCGGCTCGATGTTGAAGTGCCTGGCATACTCCTCAGCATATGTCACGACTTGTTGACGGGAGACGTACTGTGGATAGGAATCAGGAAAAGGAACAAACGGAAGTGCTGAATATTTTTTTACGGTGTGCAGATGAAGTCGATCGTAGTGATTCTTCCAACTGGACGCTATTGATTCCGATTGTTCGACAATTTCGAAAGGAAGTTTTCGATTACGGAGACGACCGCCGATGGCAAGGCCGGCAGGGCCTGCGCCGACAATGAGGGTAATGGTGGATGATAGCTTCACAGATGAGGCTTTTCAGAAATCATGACGGTGACACACCGCAATAATATTACCCGCAGTCGAGTAAAGTCAACTCGCGCCTACACGTGCCTTTCCGCGTGATAAGACGAACGAACCAGCGGTCCGCTTTCTACATGATCAATACCCATCTCTTCACCGATTTCCTTGTACCACCTGAAAGTGTCAGGATGAATAAATTCTTCGACGGGTAAGTGCATCCTTGTCGGCTGGAGGTATTGACCGATTGTCATTACGTCTACCTTGATGCGCGCAAAGTCTTTCATCAACTCGACGACCTCGTCTTTGGTCTCACCCAGGCCGACCATGATGCCACTCTTGGTTCGGAGGCCCTGATCTTTTGAGATTTTGAGTACCTCAAGCGAACGTTCGTAGTTAGCTTGAGGTCGTACGCGGCGGTAGAGACGGGGAACCGTCTCGACGTTATGGTTAAGCAATTCCGGACGAGCATCGAGTACGATTTGCAGCGCATCCCAGTGGCCACGAAAGTCAGGGATAAGAACTTCTATGGTACATCCCGGGCGGACGCGCCGGATCTCGTTGATAGTGTTTGCAAATATCGGGGCTCCACCATCTTTTCTCTCGTCTCTGTTAACACTTGTGATGACGGCGTGGTTCAGTCCCATAAGTCGGACGGCATCCGCTACCCGACGTGGTTCATCCCAGTCAAGTCCCTCGTCCGGCCTACCGGTCATCACGGCACAGAAGCCACACGAACGCGTACAAACATTTCCGAGGATCATGAACGTCGCTGTGCCGGCGGTCCAACATTCACCCATATTCGGACATCTCGCACTCTGGCAGACCGTGTGCAGGTCATGCGTATCGATGATGTCAACGAGGTTCTTGTATGTTTCTCCGTAAGGGAGTTTTACGCGAAGCCAATCGGGGCGTTTTCCGAGTGTTGAGCCAGCAGAGCTATTACCCAGAACAGGAAGCTCTTCAAACGTGTCTCCATCACCGGAGGTAACAGGAACCGATTTAAGTGAAATCTCGCCGGGAAGTAAGCCCTTTCGTTCCGAATCCATAAAAATGCTACTAGATGTTGATGGCCTGCCGATACCCTGGAGGGGTTCAGGGTACCCTCTCTAATATCAATTGATCCCGTTTTAAAGGGCCCTAAAATCGAATGGCAGTAGTTATATTCACCCGTTCTGCTGCAATCATAATATTTAACTGTACGAAGTATGGAAATAGTCGTCAACAAATCGATTCAGGCAAATGAAGTTCACAAAATTCTCAAGCGCCACATGTTGGCCGACGGGATGCCCATTGTGCTTGACATGGAAGAAAGCGGTGGAGTGAACCTGGTTGATGCTGTTTCCGGTAAGACCTACATCGATTTTTTCGGATTCTTTGCGTCGAATGCTCTTGGGATGAATCACCCCAAGCTTTCCCAAAACGAAGAATTCAAAGGACGACTTCTAGAGGCAGCCTTAAACAAGGTAACTAACTCCGATGTCTATACCGTTCACCTGGCACGATTCCTGAACACGTTTAGCAGAGTCGGGATACCTGATTATCTCCCTCATGCGTTTTTTGTGTCAGGCGGAGCGTTGGCTGTCGAGAACGCGCTTAAGACAGCCTTCGATTGGAAGGTTAGAAAAAATCTTCAGAAAGGTTATCGAGGGGATCGCGGACAGCAAGTTTTACATTTTGAGAAAGCCTTCCATGGACGGTCAGGGTATACCCTTTCGCTCACCAATACAGCGGACCCTCGGAAGATCAATTATTTTCCGAAGTTCGATTGGCCGCGGATAATCAGTCCCAATATTGAGTTTCCTCTCAATGACGCATCCATCGCTGCTCTGGAGAAACGCGAAGGTCTGGCGCTGGCGCAGGCCAAGATGCATTTCCGGAATAATCCAGATGACATCGCGTGTGTGATCGTCGAACCGATTCAGGGTGAAGGTGGCGACAATCATTTCCGGCCTCAGTTTCTTCAGAAATTGAAAGACCTGGCCCACGAAAATGATGCATTGATGATCTTTGACGAAGTGCAGACGGGGGTCGGGATGACCGGTCGCTTTTGGGCGCATCAGGGAATTGGCGTCGAGCCCGATATCATTTCGTTTGGGAAGAAGACACAGGTTTGTGGCATCCTTGCCGGACGAAAAATTGAAGAGGTCGATGGGCATGTGTTTGAGACAGCCAGCAGGATTAACTCTACCTGGGGTGGAAACCTCGTCGACATGGTTCGATTCGACCGGATACTGGAAGTAATCGAAGAAGACAATCTTGTGGCGAACGCTGAAATCGTCGGCACACATCTTCTGGAAAAACTGCAGGATATAGGGGAGAGGTATGATGTTGTCTCGAATCCTCGTGGCCGTGGTTTGATGTGTGCTTTTGATTTGGAGACGAGAGAGCTTCGTGACCTGGTCCGAGCTAAATGCCTGGAGCGCGGTTTGATCATTCTGGGGTGTGGGGTGAGTGCACTGCGATTCCGCTCGCCGCTGACTATTACTACCGACGAAATTGATGCCGGACTTAAAATCGTTGAAGCGGCCATTGCCGAGGCTATTGCCTGAGTGACTTTGGCTCTCTCGGGAACGAGAATAGGCAGCCTCAGGTATGCGGATTGACCGACAGTAGAATTTATTCTACGATTGCCGATAACAGGCTTGGAGATACGGAAATCGGTTCGGAATTTGCAATTAACAATCTGATATCGATTTGAGATCGGCCGTCCGGCAGTGATCCGGAATATCAATTCATTTTCCGGCGTATAACATCCATTAATTTCATTTTGGCTCGTCGACTGACGAGAGCCTAGTCAATTCAGGTCTCTTTATGATCCATGTTACCAGAATCGCGGCGCCAGCTTTGGCAGTATTTGTCGCATTATTTGGACTTCATTTTATAACTAGCACAGACGTAGCTAGCTCTGAAAATGCCCCGACCGAGGGTTACCGCGTGTCGACCAGCTCCAATGGTTTTTCGGCGGGTACCGCCGACGATCCGGATGCCCGCGCCCGGTGGGAGTTCGCCCGATTGCGTAATCCGGCCACCAACGAAATACCGGCTCGAATGCGAGAGAAGGAACTGGCATTTGCCAAGAACCTTCCACGCAGGTCGTCAAGCAACAAGGCGATGGCAAATGCGTGGGAACGCATGGGCCCATTCAATCTTGGTGGACGAACAAGGGCTTTGGCAATTGATGTTGCCGACACGGACAACATTCTTGCCGGTGGAGTTTCAGGCGGAATATTTCGATCGACCGACAACGGACTCACGTGGTCCACGACTTTCGGCTCGTCCATGCTACATAGTGTGACGTCGATTGCTCAGGATACGAGATCGGGAAACACTGATACCTGGTATGCTGGATCGGGAGAGGCCCGAGGAAACTCCGCAACAGAATTTACTGCTTTCTTCCGTGGCGACGGTTTGTTCAAGTCGACGGACGGTGGAGCATCATGGTCTGTAATTCCTTCTACAAGCTCGGGGGTTCCGCAGTCGTTTGATCAGCATTGGGATTACGTTTGGGAGGTTGCAACTGATCCATCCAACCTGGTCGCAGCAGAAGTTTATGCAGCTACTTCGGGTGGTATTGTCAGAAGCGTCGATGGAGGAACATCGTGGGATGGGGTTCTGGGTGACACCTTGCTTGCAGCGAACAGTTGCCGGTCTGATGTTACGGTTTCTCAGACAGGAATAGTCTACGCCGCAGGCAACTATGGAGTTGGACCTCTCGCGTGCGACTTCGAAGGGATTTGGCGTAGCACAAATGGGACGACGTGGACCGACATCTC
>CBDUKH010000111.1:0-11957 GCA_965367755.1 uncultured Rhodothermales bacterium | reverse complement strand
CTATCTGTTTTTATCTCGTCGCTGACGGAACACTCTTCGAGTTCGTTTCTGCTTTTGCTAGTAGTTTGGATCTTTGCTGTCCTCATTGTACCGCGGTCGGCCGTCCTTATCTCGGGGCGTGCTGTCGACGTTCCGTCGCTTGATGAAATCAATTTTGAAAAGAACAAGCTGTCCAACCAGTTGCGACGAGAAGACGATTCCAAGATGCGTACCTACTGGCAAGACAATCCCCGGACAGAGAATGAAACTGACGAAGAAGTAAGAGACAGATTTCGAGCTTACTGGGGCGAGTTGGCCGATGCACGGGAAGTCAAGATGCGATCACTCGGGCAGCGCCTGAAAGAAGATCGTCAGAATCGTGAACGGGTCCAGCAAAAAATTGCGCTGGGAATTTCACGTATCTCGCCAACGTCCGTTTTTTCGCTGGCCGCTACCGATCTTGCAGCTACGTCACTCGATCTTCAGCAGCGATATCTAGACGAAGCTGTGCAGTATCAGGAGACGTATGCGCGCTTCATAGAAGAGAAGTCGGGATCCGGCCCAACAATATTTTTCGGGGGCTCCCAAAACGAAGCCGAGGAAGATCCCATCGATCCTCTGGAGTTACCCGTTTTCACGTTCGAACGCCCCAGTGCCAGCGAACTCATAGGCAAGAGTCTACCGGATATGGGGCTACTTATGATTTTTAACCTGATCTTTTTCGCAGGGTCATTCCTGGCGTTTCTCAAATACGACGTCAGGTAATTACCGCGGTACGATGTGATGTTTAAAACACTTTTTGAAAAAGAACTAAAAGCAATTCTGCTAAGTCCGAAGTTCGTGGCGACGTTCGGCGTCTGTACAGTATTGATATTGCTCTCCGTTTTTATTGGGATCAAGGAATACGAGGCAGGCCGAGCTCAATACGAAACTGCGGTGCAACTGACACAGCAAAACATGCTGGAGGCCAGCAACTGGTGGAGCGTAAACAATCGGGTGTTTCGCGAGCCCGACCCTATGCAGGTGTTTGTATCCGGCGTCAATAACGACATCGGTCGGCTATCTGACGTTTCGACGTGGAATGAGATCAAGTTGAAACAAAGCTCCTATTCAGATGACCCGCTTTTCGCCCTGTTTAGATTTATCGACTTTACGTTCATCGTCCAGGTCGTGCTATCCCTGTTCGCCATCCTCTTCACATACGATGCCATCAATGGGGAACGTGAATCCGGCACGCTCAAGCTGGCCCTCTCAAACGCTGTGCCTCGATCTCAATATGTACTGGCCAAGTTTGCCGGTTCGTGGATCGGCCTCGTCGTACCCATCCTGATCCCCATTCTTATCGCTTCCCTGCTTGTCATCGTTCTGGGTATCCCGTTCGAGACTGTGCACTGGTACAAGTTTGTCGCTCTTGTCGGCGTCTCTATCCTGTACTTCTCTTTCTTCATCGCCCTCGGCATCCTTGTGTCTGCGCTGACAAGACATTCAAACATTTCATTTTTGATCCTTCTGGTCATGTGGGTCGTCATTGTGCTCATCGTCCCCCGCGCGGCGACAATGGTCGCTGGTCAAATAAAGCCTGTCACGAGCATTGCCGAGATTGAGAGCCAGAAGGATCGGCATTCTACGGATCAGTGGTCTGCGTACAGTACCCAACGCCGCGGCATTTGGGACGAGCGCATGGCTGCAACGAAAGGAATGAGTAAAGAAGACCGTGATATTTATCTCGCGAACAATCGTGAGAGATGGGTAACGGAAGACGGCGAATCACGGCAAACGGTAATGGATCAGATAGCGGACTATGAACGACAGCTGAATGAGGACCTGCGCAACCAGAAGGCTGATCAGGAACGCCTCGCCTTCAATCTCTCCAGAATATCACCATCATCGGCTTACCAACTGGCAGCAATGAATCTCGCCGGTACTCACACTTCGCTTAAACAGCGATACGAAACATCAATGGAAGCGTACAGGACCTCGTTTAGCGAGTTCGTCAACGAGCAACGGAAGAAAGAACAGTTGGCGCGGATGCGTCCTGGAAACAATCGCAATGCAGAACCGGAAAGGCTTGATCTGAAAGACCTGCCTCGCTATCAGGCTCCAGATCATACGTTTGCCGAAGCTGTTTCGCCGTCGATCTTCGACTTCGGATTGCTTGGCATCTTCTCGGTGGTAGCGTTCGCCGGCGCATTTTTGTCGTTTCTAAGATACGACGTTCGTTAAGGCACGAGTTTGGCCTTCTTTCCGTCAGTGCGGGCACGGATGTCTCCGAGTTTGGCCTCAAGCTGCTTGTCCCACATCTCCTGATTGCGTCGGGCATCGGTGACATAGGAGGACCGCCGGACCAGCCCCAGTATTGCGTCGTTCATCCCGCGCGTAGCAAACGATAGCGGTCGCTTCACATCCAGAAACAACACTACCCGGATACCGTCCGTATCATTCCACACTTCGTGTTCAAATGTATCATCAAAAACCATGCACTTGCCCTCTTCCCAGTGGCGAACTTCAGACTCTACCCGGATGCGACATTTTTCTGCAGGCTCCGGAATGATCAATCCAAGGTGAACGCGTAGCAGTCCCTTGTAAAGACCTCGATGTGGAGGAATGTGCTTCCCCGGCGTCAGGATAGAGAACAGAGCAGTGGTCATTCCCGGTATTGATTCAACAAGACGCGTCGTTTCAGGACACTTCTCACAATTCTTTTCTGATCGGTATCCCATACCGTACAAGAAGAATGTCTTCCATCGATCGTCTCGGGTGATACTGACCTGATCAGTAGAGATATCCTGAAAATTTGGAATGTTGTCGAGGTTTTTGAGAACGGTATCCAGCTCGGATCGAATAACGCGCCAGTTATCTTCAAGAGTGCGCACAGCCGGAAGGGCAGATGTCTCGAAGAATGCAGCGTCTCCCACTTTTGAGCCGCGAATAATTAATTTTTCAATGCTCCACAGCGCTTTCCCACCTACATCTTTGACTACTCTATGCGTCCATGGTGCAACCTTGGGACCACTATCCATCTTTAAAAGACCCTCCGGCGTCAATGTTTGGACGTCCTGATCCGGCGATTTCTCGCGCCATCGGGACGAGCTCGTGTTTCTCGAAGTATTCAAATTTACTCTGGATGTTAAGTAATGGTTCAATGGTATTGAAAACTTTGTTGGGGCTTGTCTCCGCATTACCTTTGATATTGCACTAATTATCATTTACAGACTGGAAGACATGGAGAGGCGGACGAAAATTGTTTGCACCTTGGGGCCCGCATCAACGAGCAAGGAGACTATCAAGAAGATGGTCGCAGCAGGAATGGATGTGGCTCGCCTTAATTTTTCGCACGGCACCCATGAAGAGCACCGGAAACGAATGAGATTCGTCCGCGAGGCTGCGGCAGAGCTCGACAAGGTGGTTCCAATCATGCAGGACCTGCAGGGGCCCAAAATCCGCATCGGAATGGTGCGTGAAGGCGCGGTGCTTGTCAGGAAAGGACAGATGCTGGTTCTTACCTCCGAGCATATCGAAGTGGGAGATGAAAAGCGCGTGCAAGTTGAATATCCGCGTCTCGAAGAATCTGTCACCGTTGGTTCCCATGTTCTCGTTGATGACGGCACCCTTGAACTTGCCATAGTTGAAATAAAAGGCAAGGATATCTACACTGAAGTCGTAGTGGGTGGACAGTTGCGTTCACGGAAAGGCGTTCACTTTCCGAGGCTAAAATCAGTCAGTCCGTCTCTCACAGAAAAAGATATTGCCGATCTGGAATTTGGCCTGGATGCGGGTGTCGACATCGTCGCCCTCTCTTTCGTAAGAAACGAGTCCGACGTCGCGGACCTTATGAACCGTATCTCTGAGCGCGGACAGAATGTGAGCGTAATCGCAAAAATCGAAAAACCGGAAGCCGTCGACGACATCGACGAAATCCTGCTGAAAGCAAACGGCATTATGGTAGCCCGCGGCGATCTCGGCATTGAAATGCCGCTCGCTAAGGTACCCGGCACGCAGAAGGATATTATTCGCCGATGCCTGAATGCATCGACGCCGGTAATAACCGCCACCCAGATGCTGGAGAGCATGATCGACAACCCGAGGCCTACCCGGGCAGAGGCCAGCGATGTTGCCAACGCCGTCCTGGATGGTTCCGACGCCGTTATGCTCTCGGGCGAAACAGCCGTAGGAAAATATCCAATACGAGTGATCGAGGTGATGGCCGAAATCATCCGCGAATCCGAACTGCACTACGGAATAGCTCACAGCATTAAATTCGGGTTCGACAAGATGGTGCCGGTCGACCCTGCAGAATTGATTACCGAGTCAGTCAGCTACAATGCGTATCAGATAGCTGAACAGGTCAATGCGTCGGCAATCGTCTGCTTGACGGCTAGTGGCACCACCGCGCGTTCTATAGCTCGACATCGTCCCCGCATGCCCGTCTATGCATTTACCGATAACGAATTTGTCGTCAGGCAATTGGGACTCCTGTGGGGAACAAAAGCCTTCGAAATCCCTTTTCAGCGAGACACAGACCAGGGTCTTTCTGTCGTCCATGAAGTGCTTCGCAAGAAGAATCTCGTCAAGTCAGGAGACCTTATCGTTATGACTGCGGGAATGCCCCTTCCAGCTAAAGGTCGAACGAATATGGTCCACGTAAGCCAGGTGTAAGCGCGCAGTACCAGCTGACTGTTCCACACAACAATCTACTATCGAGCCAGCGTTACAGATCTCAATTAACGACCGAAAAGCGTCAGCACCAATGCTGCGATCAATCAGTATCATATTTGTGGCCCTGGCTTTTTCTTCGTGTAGTTCTGGCTCCTTTGTCGGCAAACGTGTCGATAATTTCACGGCCTACTACAACACGTTCTATAATGCCGAACGTGTCTTCGAGGATGCGGAAAAGGCAGTCAAAGTAAAGGACCCACCCGTTAATCGCGAAGTGTACCTGGATGTGTTTGTTACTCCGGACCGCGTCTCCAATCGGCAGAACTTTGACAGCAGTATCAAGAAGAGCGCCGACGTACTTCGAGAGCACGACAATTCCAAGTGGGTCGACGACGCGCTGCTTTTGATTGGGAAATCGAATTTCTACACGCAAAACTATGTGTCAGCGCAGCGATATTTCTTGAACGTGATTGAGGTGAGTACGAAACTCGATGGCGAGGCGCACGCGTGGTTGGGCCGATCATACATTGCCGCCGGTCAATACGAGGATGCTATCGACCACCTGACTACGACTCTGGCGTCGGATGACCTATCTCGCAAATGGGCGCCCACCCTCAAGCTGGAACTGGGGGATGTGTATGTTCGGACAGGCCAGTACGAGCTTGCTGCAGCACAGCTCCAATCGGGTATTGAAACGTCCAAAGATAAGGATCTGCGTGCCCGGGCCTCGTTCTTACTGGGTCAGGTATACGAAACCATCGGCGATACCACAGCTGCCATCGCATCCTACAATAAAGCTGCGAGATATGAGGCGCTCTACGAGCTTTCATTTGCCGGCCAGTTCAAAACGATAGAGCTACTTGCGTCAACAGATCCTCAGGAGGCTTCAAAGCTCTTGAGAAAAATGGAGCGCGACGATAAAAACTTTAACTATGCCGGGCAGCTCGATTATCTCCGTGCCCGAGTACTCATGGAGCAGGAAAACTGGGTCGAGGCGCGCGACCATCTCAAAGCGATGTTGGATGGGACCAATCGTCTGGATCAGGTGTCGTCCGGGAATGCCCACTATGCGCTCGGCGAGATTTATGAGAATCACCTTGTTGACTATAGTCTGGCTGCGGCGCACTACGACACTGCTTCGACCAACCTTAAAACATATGTTCAGCAGGCGCGGACAGACGCCATACGCGCGAAAATTTCCGACCCGTTCGCACCGGGAGCGAACACCGATGCCACAGAGAAAGCCGAGATCTTTGGTGCCTTTGCAAACGCTTATGCCCAGGTGGCAAGAGTTGATTCACTCCTCGAACTCGGTTCACTCGACAACGCGGCCTTCGAAGCGCGAATTCAGGAACTCCGACGGCTGAGGCTCGAAGAGATGGAAGCACAGCGCAAGCGCTCCGAAAGACGAGCCATCGAACAGGAATTCCGAAACACTGGAGGCGCGTCTGTGCGCGGAGCAGATGGCGAGAGAAAAGGAGGCGAAGATAATTTTTCTGCTGGTGGCGTCGGCACGTCAACCGAGTCAGGATTCCTGTATCACAAGGATCCTATACGCATGAAAGCAGGAGTGCAGAATTTTATCGAGCTGTGGGGAAACCGGCCACTCGTTGACAACTGGAGAATTGAATCCAAACTGATTAGTGTTACGGCCGATGCTGTCGCTGACGGAAGGCAAGGGCCTGCTGGACGAGATCCGGTGTCCCTTGCTAACATCGAGTTCCTCCCAACGATTGACGTGTCCGACGTTCCGCGTTCACCAGCGGCCAAGCTTGCGGCACGAGAAGAACGAGCGGAGGCGCGTTACCTGGTCGGCAATGTCCTCTTTTTGTCAATGAATCTGCCAGACTCTGCGGCGCACTGGTATAACCTCGTCGTCCAGGATGATTCGGAGTTCGATGTATCGCAACGAGCTCTTTATGCACTAATCGAAACACATCGAGCCGTCGGTGACATGGCCGCTGCGAACGATCTCGAAAAACAGCTCCTGCAACGATTCCCCGACAGTGAGTTTGCATTGCGACTTTCTCGCAGCGATTCACCAACCGCGTCGACAGATTCCACCGTCGTCGACGAAACCGAGATAGAAGCACAGTATGACCTGGCTTTCACAGAATGGGTTGATCGGGGAGAACACGAGCAGGCATTTCATATGATGCTGGACGTCGCAGCCAGCCATCCGAATTCGGGGCCGGCACCCAGGGCACTTTTCGCGGCGACAGCAATCTATCACGAGTGGGCTCGGGCCAACGATATCGATCCTCTTACACAAATCCGATTTCAGGTCAGTGACTCCGTCATCGCGCTCCTTGGAATACCTCGACGGTCGACGATCGATTCGGTAGCGGTAAATCCAGTCGTCGACTCGCTAGCGGTCGAGCAAGAGATTCCGCAGGCCATGGTCGACCCGGATGCCATTATAGCGGATACAACGCTGTCTGAAGCCGTTGAAGCAGATTCAACCGAGTTGAATGCGGGTGGATTAGGCGCTCCAGAAGATGGCAATGTTGCAGTGGATAGCCTTGATGCTCGTTCAGATACGCTCGCCGAGCTGGATCGGGTATCGGAATCACTATCAGAACTTCAAAAGCCCGACCTGCCGAACGATGTCAAAGATAATTCGGAACTCGATGCTGCCGCCCCCGATGGCGACGTCGTTGAGCCCCTTGCAGCCGGCGATAGTTTGATCGTCTCGGCTGACTCATCCTCAGTTTTACTCGACGGTTCGGGCGTCTATCTGACAGATTTGTTCAAACTTATCGAAGATCAGTACGCCGGTAGCAAATATGCCGCGCAGGTTGCGAAACTCGTCTTGACCGGCGAGCGCGAGGCTGATCTTGCCGACGCCGCGAGTACCGCGCAAGCGGGCAGAGTCGAGCAAGCGAGCAAATCCAGCAGGGTCAATGACGGCGCCGACGCCAAGGGGAAACCTGTAGTTGACAGGGGTGGGCCTGTTCCTGGCGAAGAAAGACGGCCCTCGAAGGGGCTCGACGAAAGTGAAGTTGTACGACCGGGCGAGATTGCTCGCGAAGGCGAGGGCGAGTCTCAACCGATTCAGGGAGTCTCACCGGAGGAGCTTAGCTCCGAGCCAATAGTTATTGGTGGGATGCCGTCTCTGGAGCGTCGGATTCGATTTCCTGAAGATACAGGAAATCATCCCAATGGAGGGATCGTTATCGTTGAGTTCGTTGTCAGCCACGATGGTTTTGTAAAAGATCCTTCGGTCGTTGCTGGCCTCAGTGGCGGTTTTGGCGAGGAAGCTCTCCGTGTCATCCGGGAAACTCGGTTCCGACCGGCCGTAAACAAGAAGGCGCAACCTGTCCCGTTCAGGATGCAACTCGAGATACCATTTGAAAGAAAGGTGCAGTGAGAGGGGCTTTCCTTTTGAATGACATTTCGAAGTCGATCCCAATATTGGTAACACGCTAGTAACGCCTGTAAAAAGGCCTGAAACGTCCGTCCTGAGGAACTAATCGCGCCAGCTGGATGTTCGGCAACATCCGCCGTCAACTGTAAACAGGAGTGGAATCTCCTGCAGTCAAAAACAAAAAAGTATGGGTCAGGACAAAAAAAACACCTCCAATCCGAATCCGAGAGACGGTTCTTCCGACAAGGAACCTCGATTGGGTGACAGACGGCCGAAGATATCAGTAATCATTTATCTGGCGATGTTGCTGCTATTGGTGGTGCACGTCCTGCTGTTCTTTAATGGTGCGGATCCAAATGCCATCGACTATTCCACGTTCCTGGATTACGTTGAAAATGGATACGTCGAGGAAGTAGAGGTCGTCAATGACAGACGTATTCTGGGTACGTATTCGGATAGCGCTGTCGAAAGTGGAGCGGTTCAAATCGGCGAGCCCAAGAAAGACCTGTTGTCAAATGCGGCAGCTGAACCAAACAACACGTTCACGTCGACAAAGCCTGACGACCATGAGCTCACGCAGTTTCTACGCGACTATAATACTGAAGCCAAGCTCACTGATGGTCCGCTCGTAGACTTCAGCGCCCGAACCGAAGAGAATTGGCTGGACGGAGTCCTGTTCTGGATTTTCCCGTTGCTGTTACTGGTTTTCCTCTGGGTGTTTTTCCTTCGCCGGATGAATCCGGGATCGCAGGTTCTGAACATTGGGAAGAATAAGGCGGTACTGTTCGATGCCATGGGTGACCACCGGATCACGTTCAAGGACGTGGCCGGCCTGGCCGAGGCTAAAAACGAGGTCGTCGAGGTTGTCGATTTCCTGAAGAATCCGAAGAAATTTACCAAGCTTGGTGGCAAGCTTCCGAAAGGTGTTCTGCTTGTCGGGCCTCCGGGGACCGGTAAGACGTTGCTAGCCAAAGCGGTTGCAGGAGAGGCTGGAACACCGTTCTTCTCCCTGTCCGGATCAGATTTTGTCGAGATGTTTGTAGGAGTCGGTGCGGCGAGAGTTCGGGACCTCTTCAGGCAGGCGAAAGAGAAGGCTCCATGTATCATTTTTATCGATGAGATTGACGCTATCGGTCGATCGAGAGGCAAAGGTATGATGATGGGCGCCAACGATGAGCGGGAAAACACGCTTAATCAGCTCCTCGTCGAAATGGACGGTTTTAATACCGACAAGGGCGTCATTATTATGGCCGCAACAAACCGCCCCGACGTGCTCGACTCAGCCTTGCTGCGTCCTGGACGCTTTGATCGTCAGGTACTTATTGACAAACCGGATCGACGGGAACGTGAGGAGATTTTTGAGGTCCACACACGCGAGTTAACTCTTGCTGAGGATGTTGACCTGAGCGTTCTCGCCAGCCAGACTCCAGGCTTTGCCGGTGCAGAAATTGCAAACGTATGTAATGAAGCGGCACTGCTGGCAGCTCGTGATGATAAGAAATCGATCGAAATGGTCGACTTCGAGAAGGCCACCGACAGAATGATTGGCGGCCTTGAGAAAAAGAACAAGCTTATATCTCCCGAAGAGCGAAAGATTGTCGCCTACCATGAAGCAGGCCACGCAATCACGGGCTGGTTCCTGGAGAATACCGATCCTGTGGTGAAGGTGAGTATCGTACCAAGAGGCCTTGCGGCACTTGGATATGCTCAGTATTTGCCCGAAGAACGATATCTGTATACGCGGGAAGCGCTGACGGACAGAATGACGATGGCGATCGGTGGGCGAGTCGCCGAGGAGATCATCTTTAATAAGATCTCAACTGGCGCACAAAATGATCTTGAGAACATCACCAAGATGGCCTATGCCATGGTGGTTGACTACGGCATGAGCGAGCGCGTTGGGTTTGTGTCGTTCAATCTTTCCAGCGGTAGCGACAGCCCGATGTTTGAAAAGCCGTATTCAGACGCTACCGCGCTGATGATCGACGAAGAAGTCCGACGTCTCATTGATGATAGTCGGGTCCGCGCCAGGGCACTCCTCACGGAGAAACTCGACAAGTTGGAGGAAATGGCTCAGGCATTGCTCGAGAAAGAGGTTCTGGGTCCTAAAGACCTCGTGGAGATCCTGGGAGCGCGACCATTTGGGGAGTATGTCTCCTATAATGGCGACGGCCGATCCGAGCAGGCCGCCGATTCCGAAGCCGCTGCTCTTGGTGATGGAGCCTCAGGTGACGTCCCTGACAGTGCGGATACGACGGTTCTGACGACCCCTGACCGTACGGACTCTACCGAACCACCTCCTACCGTATAATAGACTCATTGGTATAGACCACTATATCAACATATCGCCATGCTGATTGTAGATCGGCTCGTATATAGCCCATCTTTGTCCTAATCAGCAGTTTCTTCATTATTCCGTTTGTTTTGGCACGCCCGGTCGGTGTATATTGGAAGACTGGACAAACATTTGCCGCGTTGGCAAAATGTCGTCATAAAAAGTATGGAATTTAGAGGTAGGGAGTGCCAACAATTCAGCAGTTAGTCAGAAAGGGTCGCCACGACAAGGTTAAGACAACCAAGTCGCCGGCTCTCAGTTCGTGCCCGCAGCGTCGTGGCGTATGTACGCGTGTTTATACGACAACGCCTAAAAAGCCAAACTCGGCTCTTCGAAAAGTGGCGAAAGTTCGTTTGACAAACGGAATTGAGGTTATTGCCTACATCCCGGGAGAGGGTCATAACCTTCAGGAGCACTCTATCGTCCTCGTTCGTGGAGGCAGGGTAAAGGACTTGCCCGGTGTGAAGTATCACATCGTCAGGGGAGCCCTGGATACGTCCGGTGTTGAAGATAGAATGCAGTCCCGATCAAAGTACGGAGCAAAGCGACCTCGAAGCTAAGGTTCGCTTGTTAACAATCATTATCAAAGCCGACACGTCCTGCCAGGGCGTCTCGGTTCCCGAAAGGAAAATTTTTAGACGGGTTTACTATGCGTAGAAAGAGCGCCGACAAACGCCAGGTAGTGCCGGATCCGGTATACAGCGATGTGCTGGTATCTCGTTTTGTGAATAGCGTTATGCGAAACGGTAAAAAGAGCACCGCGCAGCGTCTGGTTTACAAAGCGTTTGATTTGATCGAGGCCAAGGGTAGCGAGCCAGGTGTCGAAATATTCAGGAAAGCGGTCAACAACGTTGCTCCTCTCGTTGAGGTAAGGAGTCGTCGTGTTGGCGGTGCAACCTATCAGGTGCCAATTGAAGTTCGCCCCGATCGTCGTACCGCTCTCGCGTTCAGATGGATTATCCAGTACGCGCGGGTTCGAAACGACAAAAGCATGGCCACTCGACTGGCTAACGAATTGCTCTCAGCGGCTAACGGCGAGGGTGGTGCCATCAAGAAAAAAGATGATACCCACCGAATGGCCGAAGCCAACAAAGCGTTCGCCCATTTTAGATTCTAATTCGCTGCTATAGCGATTGTTTATAAATCAATGTCTGAAAAACAGATTAGCTTAGGAAATACGCGCAATATTGGCATCATGGCCCATATTGACGCGGGTAAGACGACCACCACGGAACGTATCCTGTTCTATACCGGGCGATTGCATCGGATGGGCGAGGTGCATGATGGTGGCGCTACCATGGACTGGATGGAGCAGGAGAAAGAGCGTGGTATTACCATCACGAGTGCTGCCACAACCTGTTTTTGGAATGACCATCGAATCAACATCATTGATACTCCCGGTCACGTTGACTTCACCGTTGAAGTTGAGCGCTCCCTGAGAATCCTTGATGGTGCCGTTGCTTTGTTCTGCTCAGTCGGGGGCGTGGAGCCTCAGTCTGAAACAGTCTGGCGACAGGCTAACAAGTATAAAGTACCTCGCATCGCGTTCGTCAATAAGATGGACAGAACCGGTGCTGCCTTCGAAGATGCCGTCAAGATGATGAACGACAGGCTCAGTGC
>CBDUKH010000110.1:0-12094 GCA_965367755.1 uncultured Rhodothermales bacterium | reverse complement strand
TGATTCCATGGCTATTGGAGGTCGGCAAGTCGCTGGAACCGCTCGCGGATCAGCTCTTCCGCAGGTTTGTTTTGTGGTGAGAAATCGGTAGGCCGCTGCCTGCTCTCTGTGGATGCGTGCCATTTCCAGAGGATTGCGCCAGAGAACCATGGCTCGGACCAGACGGCGTCGAAGAGGGCCGAGTATAAATCAGCCTGCATGGCATCGTCAGCAACCTCGTCAGATTCTTCATTTCGCCGGGGGGCCCATTCCCACGGTCGAGCCGGTGCATGACGGACACTACGATAACCGATCTCAGTGAATAACACTGGACGATCATATTTCCGAGAAATAGCTGCCAACTCCGCAGCATGGCGTTGCCAACCGTCCGCGAGCATCTTTACTGTCGGTCGGTCCGACCCTTCGTAAATCGGGAAGTAGGCTTGGACACCGACGTAGTCGAGGGCATCCCAAAACGTGACATGTTCGTACTCCTCCCACCAGTTAGCGGCATACGTAAGTTTGCCGGGAAAAACTGACCGAACATCGGCGATTATACTTCGCCAGAACCCCGGGCGCGATCGGGCCACCGCAGCCAGTTCGGTACCGATGACAAAGATGTCGGCGCTGACACTATCAGCAAGGTTTGCATAGTGCATGATGAATGTCCGATACGAAGATTCCCACGCAGCCCAATCCCTATCATTATCGAAAGATATTTTGTCCCGCCAGTCGCCTTCCCCACTGTACCGACCGACCCAGATGTGAGGTTTGACGATTACCTGAAGATTGGCAGAGTGAGCCCAGCCGGATATGGTAACGATTCCGTTGTCACTCTCAGTATACCAGCGTGCATTCGGATTGAATCGAATTTCCGTAGAGTCCGATGCAGGTTGAAAGCCAAATGGGATAAGCGTTACATGTGTGGCGCCGTAGTCGGCAAGGCCTGTGATATCGGACATGGGCGGCTCACGACGTGATTCGTACGTCACCGACCTGATTGTCTCGCGCGCCGTGAGGTCGGGTGTTACTTCCAGTCGTGGTGCGGCCCAATCAGAAAAAGCGAATGTCAAAGCTGCGAGCACTGAGATAGCAAGTACTGCCAGCATGGATTTGATCATAAGAATCGGGGTCAAGGGGCTTTTTTACTGACGAGGAGAAAGAAAATACACAAATGCGTTGATTTGATAGCGATCATACGACGATTCTCTTATCATAAAGAATCTGCCCACAAAAGCACCAGGTAACATGTACAGCAGGAGACAATTTTTCAATGCCATTGGAGGCCCGGCATCCGCTGCAGCAGCTCTGGCAACCCTTCAGCCATCGCGTATTCCACAACTGCTTGATACGTTCATCAATTACCCGGGTTCGCCGACTGAGATTGCCGCCGACGAAGATTTCTGGACAGAGGTTCAGCAAGCGTTCACGGTAGATCGGTCTCTTGTCAACTTGAACAATGGGGGCGTTAGTCCGGCACCGGCGATTGTTCAGGATGCCATGAAGAGACACCTCGACTATTCAAACGAGGCGCCCGTGTATACGATGTGGCAAATTCTGGAGCCTCAAAAGGAAGGCGTGCGCCAACGACTTGCCAGAGCATTCAAAGTGAGTCCTGAAGAAATAGCCCTAACCAGAAATGCTTCCGAGGGGCTGCAAATTAGCCAGTTCGGATTTGACCTGAAGCGCGGCGACGAAGTGTTGACGACCACGCAAGACTATGGCCGGATGATAAATACATTCATCCAACGCGAACGCCGAGAGGGTATCGTGCTGAAGCAATTCCAGATTCCAACACCCGCTGAAGATGAGGACGAAGTAGTACGACTATTCGAAGAGAACATCACTTCGAAAACCAAATTGATCTTGATGTGCCATATCATAAACCTTACCGGTCAGATTCTGCCGGTTAAGAAAGTTGTACATATGGCTCGGGAAAAAGGAATTCCTGTGATCGTTGATGGAGCCCATTCCTTCGCTCACTTCGAGTTTACCCATGCAGATCTTGATTGTGACTATTTTGCTACGAGCCTTCACAAGTGGCTTCTGGCGCCGATCGGCACAGGCATGCTGTATGTCCGCAAAGACAAGATCAGGGACCTCTGGCCACTCCAGGCTGCTTCAAAGGCACAGGATGACGACATAAGGAAGTTTGAAGAGATAGGCACACACCCCGCAGCCAACGCACTTGCCATATCGGAAGCACTGACGTTCCACCAGGGCTTAGGGGCCGCAAGAAAGCAGGAGCGACTTCGGTATCTGACACGCTACTGGGCAGATCGATTAACACAGAATGATCGGATCAGGCTCCACACGAGTTTAAAACCGGGTATGTCTTGTGCTATCGGCAATGTTGAAATAATAGATATCGACAGCAGTAAAGTCGGCGCTCATCTGTGGAAGAACCATCGGATCATAGTTACACCGATCAAGCATGCCGAGTTTGAGGGTATGAGAATAACGCCAAACGTCTACACTACCCTGGAAGAGCTTGACAGATTCTGCGATGCAATGGAGGATGTTGTGGCCAACGGTGTTGATGAGGGGTGAGGGATTGGTGAGAGGGTAAGAAGGAAGAGGGTAAGAGGGAAGAGGGTAAGAGGGAAGAGGGTAAGAGGGTACGAAGGATGCGAGCAACGAAGTTGTTAATACCCAATAACCCAATACCCAATAACCAATTCCCAATACCCAATACCCAATAACCAATAACCAATACCCAATAACCAACACCCAATAACCAATTCCCAATACCCAATAACCAATACCCAATAACCAATAACCAACAACTAATAACTAAAATCCCGAACCTGGAGCTTCCCACTCAACCTCGCCCTACTCTCCATGCTGTATGACGTAGCCATCATTGGCGGCGGCATTGTTGGTCTCGCAACAGCCTATCAAGTCAAGGAAACAAATCCGAAAGCGTCTGTCGTCGTACTCGAGAAGGAGAGCAGCATCGCTTCCCATCAGACTGGCAGAAATTCTGGAGTGATCCATTCCGGTATCTACTATAAACCAGGGTCACTGAAGGCCAAAAATTGCCGAGAGGGCAAACAGGCGCTCATTGAGTTTTGCAGGAAGGAGGATGTGACGTATGAGATATGTGGCAAGGTTATCGTTGCCGTCGAAGAATCAGAAATCCCCGGTCTCAAGGCCATTCTGGAACGTGGTCGTGAGAATGGAATTGATTGCGAGTGGATAGGTCGCGACCGATTGCGGGAGCTTGAGCCATACTGTGCCGGCATACAGGGCATCCACGTACCGTCCGCCGGGATTGTCGACTACAAAGGCGTGAGCGCGGCACTGGTCCGCATCATCCAAAAACGCGATGGTGAAGTGTTGACAGGGTTCAAAGTGACGGGCATAGCGAATGATAGTAAGGAAGTCGTCCTGCAGTCAGACGTTGGAGAGATTCGCGCACAGCATGTTATCAACTGCGCCGGGCTTTATGCGGACAGGGTAGCAAGACTTAGTGGGGACGTTCCGGATATTCAAGTAGTGCCTTTTCGCGGAGAGTATTATGAGGTGGTCCCGGAGAAGCGACACCTGTGTCGTAACCTGATTTATCCCGTCCCCGACCCGGCGTACCCATTTCTGGGTGTACACTTTACGCGCATGCATGACGGGCGCGTGGAATGTGGCCCGAGCGCTATCGTCGCTTTTGCCAGAGAGGGATATACCTTCGGCACCGTCAATGTAAAAGAGTCTCTTGAGATTCTGGGCTACAAGGGTTTTCGAATGATGTCGTCGCAGCACTGGCGCAAGGGAGTCAGCGAAATCAGACAGTCGCTCAGCAAGAAATACTATTTGACCACCCTTCAACGTTTGATACCCGACGTGACTTTGAGCGACATCGTCCCGGCACCAGCCGGAGTTCGTGCTCAGGCTCTGAGGAAAGATGGAACGATGGTTGACGATTTCCTGATACGGAAAACCGGACGCGTCGTCAACGTGTATAACGCTCCGTCCCCTGCCGCCACGGCCTGCCTGAACATCGGCAAGGTGATTGCAGGATATGCCTATCCAACAGCGCCGGGTGTTAACTTGGCCTAGCGACAAGGAATTGAGCTACCTGCTCTCGCCAACAACGGCTTGGAGAAAGTCGGCGCTTCTTTTTCATACAATTGTGTTTACTATTCTGACCATGTTGCCAACTGACGAGGTCGTCATCTCTGAAATGAATCAAACATCTATAATAATCCTTCTCACCATCGGTTTTTTGATGAGCTTATCCACGGTAACGGACTCCAACGGTCAGGACTTCGATCAGGCCTGGCAAGAGGTCACTGAACTGGAAAACAACGGCCTCCCCAAGTCTGCGCGCGATCGCGTCCAGGAGATCTACACTACTTCGATCGATCAGGGGCGTGCGGACCACACGATCAAGGCTCTCCTCTTTTTGGCAAAGTACACCACTCAACTTGAAGAGGACGAAGTAAACGCCATTCTAAAGAACCTCGAGGAGCATACACAAAAGCTTGAGACACCGGCGGCAAATCTTCTTCAGGCCGTCATCGGAGAGCTTTACTGGCAATACTATCAAAGTCACCGATACGAAATATTCAATCGGACACCTGTCACCGGCGCAGACCTGCCTGCGGATATCGGCCAATGGGATGCCCGACAACTTTTGTCCGAGTCAATCCGTCGGTTCGATCTTGCTCTCTCTGACGACGACGCTCTGCAACAAGTAAGTATTGATCAATTCGAGGTCCTTCTTCTCCCTGAAGACTTCGACCGAAATCTTCGCCCGACGCTCTTCGACCTGATCTCACACTGGGCAATCGACCTTTGGATGAACAGTGAATCCGGGCTCCCAATTCCCCAGGATCAGTTTGTCATCGACAATCGTGACTTTCTGGCTCCAGCATCCGAATTCATCGGTCTATCTATTGAAGCCTCCGACACATTGTCGCTCCAGTACCGCGCCCTGTCTCAATTCAAAAAATTACTGGCATTCCGTGTAGTAGACGACAACATTGGCGCGAGAACCGATGCGGACCTGAAGAGACTCCAATTCGTGTATCAACATGGCACGTTTGCCGATAAGGACAGCCTCTACCAAACTGCACTCAATGAGCTGGCAGTTCGTGTGGCTGATCATCCAGCCGTTGCAGCAGTCCATCTTGCTCGGGCAACGCTCTTGAATCAGCTGTCGCACAACTATGTCGCCGGTACGCACGACGACACATACAAGTGGCATCGAACGAGAGCAGTTGAAATCTGCGAAGACGTCAATAAAAATTGGTCGCAATCCCTGGCGGGCGCAAGTTGCCGTTCGCTCATCAGCAGTCTCCGCAGTTCAGATCTTACAATTGAAACAGGATCTGTTCTCTTGCCCGGTGAACCGTTCCTTGCGAAAATAAATTTCAGGAACGTGAATGAGGTTGACGCCACCATCGTGCCGATAGACAGGGACGTGCTCCAGCAGCTTCAGCAGGCGCGGACCGATGCCAGACGAGCGTTGCTGGATACATTGGTCAAATTAAATACTGCAAAATCTTATACACGCAAGCTACCTGACGATGGAGACCTCCATTCACACTCGACCGAAGTGTCGCTTCCAGGGCAAGGCGCCGGGACCTACTTGCTGGTCGTGTCAGCGCCTGGCGTAACAAGCCAGGTGGAACCGGGATACACGAGCTTTCAGGTCTCGGAGATTGGTTATGTATCGCGGCAGACCCAGGACGGTAGTACAGAGGTGCTTGTCTCGAATCGTCGAACGGGAAAGGCACTTAGAAACGTGACTGTGATATTGTGGAATCGTTCATTCAACAATTCACAGCGGCGGCAGATATTACGTCGCGTGGAAGAATTCACACCCGACAGGAATGGACGAGTAACGTTTCAGGCAAATGCAAATACGCAGAACACGATTTCGATCCGATGGAAGGGAACAGAATTATTTTCAGATCACAACTTCTATTCTCGCAATCGCCAACGCGAAAACGATGTCCGATTCGAGACCAGGTTCTTTACCGATAGGTCCATTTATCGGCCCGGTCAAACAATCTTCTTCAAGGGTATTCTGCTTAAGCACGAGAAGGATGAATATTCGATCGCACAAAATCGTGAGTCTACGGTTCGGCTTATGGATGTTAACGGGCAGGAGATAGGTTCAGTCACTGCAACATCCAACGAGTACGGGACCATACAGGGCAGCTTTCGAATTCCGCAAAGTGTGCTCCCCGGAAGCATGTCTATTTCTGACAGTCAAGGTTCCACCTCTATTTCCGTTGAAGAGTATAAGCGCCCAAGGTTCGAGGTAGCGATAGACGAGATCGAAGGTGTTCATGTACTTGGAGATTCTGTCACGGTCACCGGATCTGCTACCTCACTTTTTGGCACGGCGATAGGAGATGCAGAAGTTCGCTATCGAATTACCAGGTCAGCATTCTATCATCCCTGGTATCGATATAGCCGCTATATTTTTCCGCCGTCAGCAGCTGCAGAAATTGCTTCCGGATCAATCAGGACAGACGCCGAAGGGAATTTCGAGATATCTTTCGTGGCAACTCCCGACCCGAAGTCGCAGGACAAGGATCGTACATTTCTTTTCGATATTGACGTAACGGTTGTCGACGTAACGGGTGAAACGATAACAGCCAATCGATCGGTTCGCCTCAATGAGTCGGGCCTGATTGTAGCCATCTCCGGGCCAGAAACTATTGATGCGTCTAATCCGCAGTTGCAGGCAATCATCGCGACCAATCCGGATGGCAACAACGTTGCCGCAACTGGTACAATACAGATTATCAAACTAAGAGCGCCCGAACGTATCCTTCGGGACCGCTTGTGGTCGAGCGCCGACACCCTGAGTCTAACTCGTTCCTTCATGCGAGAAAACCATCCGATAGATGCCTATCGAGATGAGAACGATCCGGAGTCATGGCCGGAGTTGGAGACGATTGCCTCGTGGGATTTCTCGGCCCCGGATGATCGCTCCATCCCCGCTAATTTGATCGAGGAATTGAAGCCGGGGGTATATCGACTCCGAATGAGAGCCGTGACCGACAATCAGAGAGAAGCATCATTTGAAAGTGTACTCACAGTATACGACTCATCGTCGGATGACCTTCCGCGTACGCTGCCCTTCTTTTTCGAAACTGCTGTTTCTTCAGCGGCGGTCGGAGATACAGTACCCTTCGTCATTGGCACATCCGCAGACAGCAGGGTGTTTTTTGAGGTCGAGGTGGACGGCGATATCGTGGAGTCTAGATGGTTGAATCTGGACGATGAGCAGGAAACGATATCAGTCTCCGTAAAAGAATCGTTCCAGGGAGGATTTGCGGCGCGGGCGATCATCGTTCACGCCAATCGCGTTTATTCGTCTACCAAGACCATCAGTGTACCACACGTAAATCGAAATCTGGATATCTCCTTCGCTACGTTTCGCAGCACTCTAGAGCCCGGTTCGGTTGAGGAGTGGCAGATCAAAATTACAGGTGAAGACGGAATGCCTGTGGCCGCCGAGATGATGGCTACGATGTACGATGCATCGCTGGACCAACTTCAGCCTCATTCCTGGATGCTCGATGTTCTTCGACGCCATTATCCGCGGCACGACTGGATGACGACTGCCGATTGGTCTACGGTTTCGACGGGAGTCAGATTTGCTGGCTCCGGATATTATTCTCGAGAAGAGAAGTACCCGAGGTTTAATCTCTTTGGTCTGAATTTTGGCAACCGCCGTGTATTCATGCGCGGTCAGCGGATCGACGCAATGGCGGTCCAATCGGGTGTCGTCAACGTTGAGGCAGATGAAGCCGTCGCCGCGCCGATGGCTGACGCCGCTCAGGAAAAAATGGCATCGGAAGACGAGGTAACAATCAGGACGAACCTGTCCGAACTCGCATTCTTCTTTCCGCAAATGCATACCGACGCCAGTGGAAATATTGTGTTGTCATTTACGATGCCGGAGGCGCTGACTCGATGGCGGATGATGTCTCTGGCGCATTCTAAAGACCTAAAGATCGGTCAAATGGATACGACTGTAGTAACTCAGAAAGAGTTGATGGTCGTGCCAAACCCACCCCGTTTCCTCCGCCGAGGCGACCGCGTCGTGTTTGCTGCGAAAGTGAGCAACTTGACGGATAGTCCCGTCACGGGACACGTTCGACTGGAGCTGTTTGACCTTCACTCAGGAGACTCCCTCGACGACATGTTCGGCCTTACTCCGGGTGAACAGCCGTTTAGCGTTACCAGCCGCGGCAGTAGTCCGGTCAACTGGAATATCCAGGTGCCGGGTGGCATTGACGGCGTCGGATATCGCGTCGTCGCCACATCTGAAAATTTCTCTGACGGCGAGGAGTCAGCATTGCCGGTACTGGACAGCCGCATATTACTTACTGAGTCGATGCCACTGTGGACGAGCGAGCGAGGTACCAAACAGTTTTCATTCGATCGCCTGAAGTCTCCTCCTTCGGAAAGCATGGAGACATACCGTGTCACGCTGGAGTACACATCCAACCCGGTATGGTACGCGGTGCAGGCCTTGCCGTATCTGGCTGAGTACCCCCACGAGGGCGCTGAGCACATCTTCAGTCGATTATACGGGAATGCAGTTAGCAACTTGCTCGTGCAGTCTAACCCGGGACTGGAGGCTGTATTGGCCGAGTGGTCGGAGAAGTATCCTGAAGCTTTGAAATCGAATTTGCAAAAGAACGAATCGCTGAAGTCGGTTGCTCTGAATGAGTCACCGTGGGTGGCGGACGCCATTTCGGAGGCGGAGCGCAAGCGGGGGTTGGTAGAGTTGTTCGACGAGGATCGGATACGTCAAGGGTTGGCAGATGCTGTCTTGAGATTGGACCAGCTACAACTGCCTGAAGGAGCGTGGCCATGGTTCGCCGGAATGCGTCCCAACCGATACATCACGCAACATATTGTCAAGGGATTTGGATGGCTACGAAGTATCGGAGCGCTCGATATCCCGGGCAGTGAAGGCAAATTCTCCTCGATGACTCGCAGTGCAGTCGACTACCTCGATGATGAGATTAGAAAAGACTATGACGAATTGATAGATCGCTCCGCGGATTTGGATGATCGTCACCTATCAAGTATTCATATCCACTATCTCTACACACGAACGCTCTTTGATGACTACCCGCCTTCGAATGCGACAACAGCGGCGTATCAATATTACATGTCACAACTTGTAAAGTATTGGACGGATCTGGGCATCTATGAAAAAGCGCTGGCAGCATCAACGCTGTATCGTTCAGGGGAAGAAGGGACCGCGGAGCAGATACTCGCATCTCTCAGGGAGTTTTCGCTCTATGATGAGGAGATGGGTATGTACTGGAAATTCGAATCCGGTTATCGATGGAACGAAGCGCCGATTGAAGCACAAGCTCAACTCATTGCAACGTTTAGTGATCTCGGAGCTCCCGCATCTGAAATAGCATCGATGCAGCGCTGGTTATTAAAACAGAAGCAGACACAGAACTGGGAGACGACGAGAGCAACTACCGATGCAGTGTATGCCATCATTCGAAATGATCTGAAGATGCTCACGCGCGCTGGAGATGTTGTAGTAGTGGTGGGTGACACCACGTTAGTCGCCGGCGCGAACACTCCAGGCAGCGAAGCGGCAACAGGATACATTAAGCAAGTCTGGGAGCGCAATGAAGCATCAGGCAACCTGGGTGAAGTGAGCGTTCAATCGGAGAACGACAATCCGACATGGGGTGCTGTTTACTGGCAGTACTACGAGGAACAAGACAAGGTCACGCCCGCAGCAACACCATTGGAAATCGAGAAGGAGATCTATCTACAGGCGAATTCGGTGGACGGACCCCAACTCACTGCCGTTTCGAAAGACTCTGTGATCGAGCCCGGGAGCTTGTTGAAGGTTCGATTGACAATCCGTGTCGATCGCGAAATGGAATACGTTCATCTGAAAGACCTTCGTGCGGCCGGTACGGAACCGGTAACGGTATTGAGTGGCTATCACTGGTCGTCCGGACTGGGATACTATGAAGCTGTGGCAGATGCATCGACTAGTTTCTTCTTTGATCGGCTTCCCAAAGGGACCTGGGTTCTCGACTATGAACTGAGAGTGAACCTCGCTGGCGACTTCGGAGTGGGACCTGCTACGATACAGAACATGTACGCACCCGAGTTTTCAGCACATTCTGCCGGAAGGCGACTAGAAGTGAGCGTGAATTAGTCCGAATTTGGAATCGCGATGATAAGTGTTAACATTTAGGCAATCTGGACCAACCGACAGACCTGTAAATTTGAGGTCCTCAATCGACGGCGGTTATCCACGTTTTCAATCAGATATTATCCCCAGGCTAGGGAATCCATGAAGTTAATCGACTTTTTTACCGGACGAAGCGCCCCTTTAATCGGCAAGGCGACTCAGGAACTGCAATCAATGATCGTTGAGTCGAGACGCATGTTTGTCGCGTCAACTGGCAAGCTGCTCGACAATGAGATACTGGACTTTGATTTGTCGACGGCTGATGATCGTATCAACGATCGTGAGCAGTCGATTCGACGAATGGTTCTTGAACATATTACTATCGACCCGGAACACGAAATGGTGTTCGGCCTGATCCTCCTGAGCGTCGTCCAGGATGCAGAGCGCCTCGGAGATATTGCTAAGACCATTGCAGAAGTTGCGGCACTCGCGGAGAGACAGCGGATGGGTCCAGAGGTTGACGAACTTCGCGCGATGCGAGATGAAGTGCTTGTAATGTATGATGACACTGCGAAAGGATTTCTGGATGGCAGTGTTGAGATGACGTCGCGAGTGATGGAGGCTAATCGAATTCACAAGCCTCACCGAGAAGCATTCATTCGCAAGATGGCTAAGGACGGGACTATCGGAGAAAATATGGCAGTTGTTCTCTCGATGGGAGCACGACTAATCGGGAGAACCGCGTCGCACTTGTCTAATATTGCGTCTGGTGTAGCAGCTCCATTCGATCAATTACGAACAGAGCTTGACAACTAGTCGGAGTATGAAGAACAACACCTTTTTAAAAATTGCCGGTATCCTGCTTTCTCTGTTCGGGTTTTTTGTAAGCCTTGAACTGATGGGAGGGTCCTTCAAACTGATGGGCAAGGACGTAGCCGAGACTCTTATTTCGACTACGCAGAATCCATTTGTAGGCCTCTTCATCGGAATACTGGCTACTTCGCTAGTTCAAAGCTCGTCCACGGTCACTTCGATGGCTGTTTCCCTTGTGGCTAGCGGGGGCCTTACAATTGGTGGAGCCATTCCCATTGTCATGGGCGCAAACGTTGGGACGAGTGTTACCAACACAATTGTATCTCTTGCTCATGTAACGAGGAAAGAAGAATTTCGCCTGGCCCTTGGTGGAGCGACGGTCCATGACTTTTTTAATATTCTCGTTATCCTGATCCTGTTTCCACTGGAACTCGGGACGAAGTTTCTCTCCAGCACGGCGAAAACTTTTGCCGGTGGGCTTGAGGGTGTCGGCGGAGCAAAACTCCTAAGCCCTCTCAAGGAAATCACTAAACCGGTATCAGACGGTATTATTGAAATGAGTGGAAATAGCGGATGGATCTCGTTGGCTATCGGGGTACTCTTTCTATTTCTGGCTCTACGTTATCTGGTTGTTTTCTTGAAGGCTCTTGTTCTTGGGCGGTCAGAGCAGTTTTTCCACAAGTATATCTTTGGGCCGATTCCTGTCGCGCTTGCTTTTGGTGCTGTAATTACCATCATGGTTCAGAGTTCTTCCATTACGACCTCGCTGACGGTACCTCTCGTTGCCGCAGGTATTGTCACCGTGAGTCAGATCTTTCCGTTTGTTTTGGGTGCAAACATTGGTACAACTATAACGGCGATGCTCGCTGCGATGGCGCTGGCCGTTGATGGAGGTGCTGCTGGTATTGCGGCTCTGGAAGTAGCATTTGTTCACGTATTGTTTAACGTGATCGGGGTAGCGATAATCCTTCCGTTCAAACCTATACGTCAGATCCCGATACGTATGGCAGAAAAGCTTGGTGACCTTGCGTATAAGTCTCGTAGCTATGCAGTCGGATATGTCGTCGTGGTATTTTTTGTCATTCCGCTGATTGTCATTGTCGCGACGCGAGGGTTTGATTCGTCAAACTTCTATAACCTCGATGAAGACCGGGCTAT
>CBDUKH010000109.1:0-12194 GCA_965367755.1 uncultured Rhodothermales bacterium | reverse complement strand
AATACATCCACTCCACGTACACTGATTGCCGACATAAGATGTTTTTCCGGATGATTCGTTTCGCCCAAATTAGGGAACTTTAGAGACTAATGAAGGCATAACGACTAAGCCGGGAGGGTCCCTCCAGGTACTATAGGTTCTGCCGTTGAACCCGATACTATTAGTTGCTATACCAGAAGAGGTAACCTCGTATGCCCGTGAGGATAATTGCATTTTTTTGTCTGGTTGCGCTGACGTCCTGCGACACCGCAGATCTCCAGAAAGATTTTCTGGCAGATGCGCGTCAGCCTCCATCCGAAATAACCGTCACTAATACCGGCGGCGCAATTCTTTCTGTAGATGAAGACGACTGGCGTACGGCACCTCTTTTTATAGGCAAAGTAATTGTAGAACCTGCCTACCCGAATCCTGTCACCAACGGACTTGTGACTCTTCCATTTCGAATACTTCAATTTGATGATGTGAGGGGAGGACTTTTCGCCCGGGCCTTCAACGGCTCTGACGATCTGATCACCCTCGGTGAGTCACTGGATACCGCGAGTCCCGGCGTGTACACTATTACGATAAATCCCGCCGTCCTTAATACTGTTGGACTGCATCGGATTTTCCTGCAGGATTTCCTGGGCGAAATCGTTTCCTACGGTGATATACAGATTCAATAGCGCTCGCTCGGACTCAAAAGTTTTTCGACTTGCCGGCATCCTGGTTTTCACGCTGGGATTCTGGTCGCCGACGAATGCCGCTCTGGCGCAAGGAGAAGCTTTCGACACCATCCAATTTGAGTTAGCCGGCGGGCCCGACATGGTCAAGACTCAGCTACACGAAACCTGGTCGATTCCAGGCGTCGTCGAGCTCGGAGTTTCTACACCCTTCTATGTTGGCGAGGCCAAGCTTAATGCGACGTACCTGCCTGCATCCAGTCGCTCCGCCGAGGTCACCGACTTCTGGGCGATCTACGCCGGTGCAGGTCTCGCTTTTCCGATTCCGCTGAACGACAGAATAAAGGTGTCTCCCGAAGTGCGGTTCGGCAGCATGTACATGAACTTCGCCGATGAGACGGTCGACTTCCGTAAAGAGGAGAGCGAGATTTTCGTAGGCGGACGCCTCGCACTCTCTGCCGCCGTAACGCACCGTACTGCCGTCGAAATATCAACAGTCTTTCATCACACGTTTACCGGCATTCCAATTAATGTCTCCGTCATAAACGTCGGTCTCCAGTACCGGATCGAAACTCCGGGATGGCTCAAGAGGGTGCTGCAATGAAACACGCTCGCCTTCTCCTGATAATCTGTCTCCTCGCAATTGGCGTGGATGTGCAGGCGCAGATCGTTTCCAGCCAGGTGATCACTGGAACAGAGCTGCAGAGGAGAGGTGTGTACCGACTTGGAGATGTGGGACAGCTATTCGACCGGTCACGCATCGCAAGTGTGGACGGGTTTGCGTCGACGATGAGTGTAGGAGGACTGGCGCCGGTCCAACAGCGAAGCTTCAGGGTCATCATTGATGGCCATGAAATCGAAACCGGTTTCTGGGACTTTCAGAATCTGACGTCCACGGGCATTTCAACAACGGAGATAGACAGCGTGCGTGTCATATCGCACCCTGTCATCGTTGGCGGTGTGTTGGCTTCTGGCGGAGTTATCGAGGTATGGACGAAGACTTATGAAAGTCCGGTTGCTGCTTCGTTCTCAACTTATGTAGGTAATGAGTCGGGCGACCCGGGGCCGTTTCGTTATTCAGAAGATGATCTGATTGTGGCCAACGTCGACAAGATCGGCCCGGACGCATCCGGAAGCCTGACGATCCAGAATCCTGACGTCTTATTTACGGCCGGAGGATCTATTAGCCAGGTGATCCCATCGGACGAAGCGGTCTTTCAGCGCAACCGCAAGATATTCAACAAGGCGACCACACCCGAAGTGATGATGGTGTCTCCCTTTGTGCGCTTCTCGTGGAAGGGAGGTAACGTGACGAGTGATGCGAGAGTGTTTGGCAGTGCCGACCAGGACATGGTATTTTCGCGCGCCATCGCTCGCGAGATTCCTGTCGACCTGAAGCAGTTTCAGGTGAGTTGGCTTGGTACGATTTCCGACACCCGTTTGGGAGATGTTCGACTGCAGACCTCGTATCGCCTGGTCGATGCCCGCAACCTTGCGACGGCAACACGCATTCCACTGGACTGGAACGAGTCGACGTTGAAGTCATCCGTGAGTCTGAAGCCTGCCGGCATCCCTGAAATATCCGAGCTTGGCATTAACACGTCGTTCGGGCGCGCAAGCTCTGCGTACTCGACGAGACCGCTGGAGGGAAAGAATAGTGCCACCGTTTTCGTTGCTACAGAGTATGAGATAAGCACGGTCGATGTTTTTGCGAGCAGCAGCGTCGGTGTGTATGGAGGGCGATTTGTCGGGAGCGTGCTCGCGTCGGCGATCAAGGAACTGCGCAATGGTTCTGTAGGCGTGAATGGTTCCATGATTCGTACGCACAGGCACGATGCTGATCCGGTCGGGACATGGCTTGGGGACGGGCTGCTGGCGAGTCCGGATATTCCAACGACCACGACATCCGGAGATACGTATGGTTTGTACAGTGCCGACGTCAGCTGGAAATGGCAGCAGCCTGCAAGCAGTTTTGCTGTCGAAGTAGCTCCCTCGATGAGATATTTCCAGGATACGGACTTATTGGCACGAACGATTATTCCGGACGGTGAAGGCTTTGTTGTGACGGCGAACGGATCGCAGCGGTCAGATGGTACGATTTTCGGATCGTTGCTGAGCGTCACTCATTCCGCACGCGTAGTTACGAGCAGAATGTTTGTTGACGTTCAGGAAGTCATTCAGGGCGACCGGTATTTTCGCAATGCGTTTAATGAGATGCCATCGACGAAGCTGGGCTTCGAAACGGTGGCGGTGCCTGCTCCGACGTTCAGTGCATTCATGGCGGCGACGTATTTGACGTCGAGCGTATGGTCCGACTACGAGATGTTGAACGACGATGAGGCATCGATATATAGCGACCGTGTGGATTCTGCGTTCAAGATTGACGCTGGGTTGACGAAAGGATTCTGGGACGGTAAAGTCAATGTCAGCGTCCTGCTCGAGAATATTCTAAACGATCATATTTCGTATCATCCTATTGGCGCGCGCTTCGACCGTACAATGAAGATAACGGCTCACGTCCAGTTGGACTGAGGATCCTTTGGCAAACGATACAATTCAGGAGATTGATGATGCACTTGACGCGATAAGTGCAGCTGCGGGGAAGTCAAAGAAGAAAGGGAAGGAGAAGGGAAGCCATAACCTTGTGGTCCGGGTGCTGTTGTCCGCCGTCAAGTTCGTCCTGTTGCTGACGCTGCCATTCCTGTTGTTAATTCGGACGTCGGTGTTCTTGTATTTGAACTTCGGCTGGAATTCCTGGCTGGCCATCGGCGGTGCGATAGTGGTCACGTCGCTGGTGTTGATGGTGTACGTGGCGTTTGTGACGGGAAGGTTTGGCACGCGCCGGATGTTCAGTGTAAACAGTGCCCGATTTTCGGCGGCAGTCGTGCTGGTGTATTGTATCTACACGCTGGTTTATATTTCCGGAGTGAACACGAAAACGGACGACGTCCGGGCGACGTATAATTCACTGCATCCAATCATGCGGATCGGGGTGGCGTCGATCATTCTCGTTGACAATGACCTGATGATTACGGATGGTCGGAGGACGCGGGAAGATTATGCGCGCATGGGATTGCCTGCACGAGAATCATCATATCACTTCGTACAGGATGATGGATTTGTCCACGCGATGGATATTAGAACTGTTGGCGTTCAGGAATGGCAGAACGTATTATTGGCCGGATACTTTCGCCTCGCAGGATTTCAGACACTGAGGCATGTCGGCACGGCGGACCACTTGCACGTGTCGTTGAGGGTTAGGTAGGGGGGCAGCTGTTCAACGCCTGAGTTTTCGGGTTGAGTAAAGGTTGTGCGCCTGCGAAACATGGAAGTTCTAGTATATTCTCTGCGGCATTTGCCGGCGTCTGACGAACTGTTTTCAAGTGGAGACACATACGCTAGTCTCTGCGTAATCGGACCAGCTGCGGAGACGATTTCTCATCAGTTTCTAGTGCCGTTGGAAAGTAATGTCGCATGCAGACATCATTTTCTGAAACATGTAAAGAAAGTGCAGGGCGGCTAAATTGACAAAAGCAGATCACGGAAATTGATGGGGTGAATACTGCCGTCTGACGTTCTGATAATATCTCAGGCGGTGCCGCGGTAATAAAAATCTGATTGGAACGGTTCCTACGCGTTTTTTCAGGTTCTGAGTGAGTTGTTACTCACGTCTTACTTTTCCAGGTACGAATTACTACAATGCTATTGTAGATATCAATACGTAATATGTCGTTGCTGGACAACAGTATATGACTTCTTGACATACGACCGATACGTAAAACAAACTATGGAATAGTTTTCATGAGTTTGTCAATCACGGAAGGGAGTTTGCCGGTGGTTATTTGAATAAAAAATCTCTACTGTGGAAAATGGAATTTACTCCATCCGATCGCAGTCAACTGATCCATCATGTCAATACACAGCTCCCAGTTACGTCTTCTAATAATAGCGACGGTGCTTTATTGTCTTCCAGTCGGTGTCGTCCGGGCTCAGTCCGAAACAAAACTGCTAGCGTCAGATGCCGCTGCAGGAGACAACTTTGGAAAGTCCGTCGCCATAAGTGGAAACCGAATAATTGTTGGCGCAACGGACGATCAGGAGGCAGGAATTGGGACAGGGGCTGCGTACATATTTGAGCTCGATCAAGGCGTTTGGATAGAGGAAGCAAAGCTACTTGCAAGCGATGCAGCCAGTGGTGACAACTTTGGCATATCGGTAGGTATTGACGGCTCGGTTGCGGTCGTCGGGGCGTGGCAGGATCAGCAGGATAACTTCGGCTTTGGCTCCGCTTATGTATTTCGTTTCAACGGGACAGAGTGGGTCGAGGAGGCCAAACTATCTCCACCAAGTCGTTTTTTCGGGTATTCGGTTTCAATAAGTGATAATCGAATAATCGTAGGGGCATATGGAGAAGGAACTGATGTGGGTGAACCGACCGGAGCAGCGTACGTCTTTCAATATGACGGGATGGAATGGACGACGGAACAGAGGTTGACCGCGTCAGATGCTACCGGAAATGAGAGGTTCGGGATTTCAGTGGCCATTGATGACTCTGTAGCCGCTGTCGGAGCACATTTTGATGACGACCAGGGTTCCGCATATGTATACCGAAGAGATGGATCAACCTGGACTGAGGAGCAAAAAATCGTTGCTAGCGATGCGTATGAAGATGCTGACTTTGGAAGAGCGGTATCGATTTCTGGCAACTCAATGGTAGTTGGGTCGGCAAATCCATCCTTGGTAAGTACTGGTGGTCCAGGAGCCGCATACTTCTACACTTATGACGGATTAGAGTGGACTGGAGAACAGAAAGTCCTTCCATCGCACGCAACAAATTTTAGCACCATTGATCAATTTGGGTTCTGGGTTTCGCTGAAAGATGATAGAGCTGTCGTCACGTCCCCTTCCCATGAGACTCCCATTGATTTTGATGCTGGCTATACATACGTCTACACTTCGTCTGGTTCTATGTGGATTGAGTCGGACAGCACTTACGCAAGCGATGGATATCATATGCAAGAATACGGGGTCGGTGGAGATATTGACGGAGACTTGGTTGTAATTGGGGCTAGCGAAGATGGTATAGGCACAGGGGTTGCTTACGTATATGACCTGCTGACCCCGATGCCGGTTGAGTTGGCATCATTCGCGGCATATGTCAAGAAGTCCAACGTCTATCTATCGTGGACTACCTCAAGTGAGTCGAACAACATTGGTTTTGATATACAACAGGAGCGAGCCGGTTCGTGGGAATCAGTCGGATTTGTTCCTGGCAACGGAACGTTGACAGTCACGAGCAACTACTCGTTTTTGATAGAAGACTTGCAGGACGGCACGCATTCTTTCCGACTAGGCCAAATCGATGTGGACGGAAATTACAAATTCAGCGACCTTGTCTCGGCAGTCGTGTCTACGTCGACTGATTTCAAGTTACGCGACGTTTATCCGAATCCGTTTGGCACTACAGTGGAACTGTCGTTATGGGTTAATAGATCTCAAGACGTATCACTTACCGTATTTGCAGCAGATGGAAGGCGGGTAGCACTTCTTAACAACGGTTTTCTTGACGTCGGGAAGCATGATTACACGTTGGATGCCGGGAATCTATCAAGCGGGCTGTATTTAGTCAGGGTAGTTGGAGAAAAAACTGTCCGCACGCAGCTAATCATCAGACTCTAGGGCTCGCTGGACGCCTCGGGATTTCAAATTGACGTTCTGACTCCGACTCCGACGTGATGGATTTCGATTCGAGCTGCAAGTGTCGTCCAAACTTGATTTTGCCGAGATGACCACCATTCAATACCTCGATGTTACCAAGCAGCATTCATTCTCAGCGATGTCAATTCTTCCTATCTTACTCCCAATATTTTCGCATGACTTCTCGGCAGATTCCAATACAAACACATGCAACAAGTCTCTCTTTGGCAAACATGCGTCGTGGCAGGCTTATTGATGGCGATGCCCGCAACAGTCATAGCACAGGAAGGTGAGCTCATTCTTGATGACCTGTTCGCAACGCCGAAACTGACAGGAACGACCCCATCCCCACCTGCCTGGGCTCCGAACAGTGAGCATTTCGCCTTTTCATGGAGCGAACCAGGCACACCTGGGCGTGGCCTCTGGGTATCCACAAGCGATGGGAAGGAAGTACGCCTCCGTTCCAATACGGCATCCGCACCAGTGCGCGACATCGTATGGAGCGACGCGACCACAATCATCAGCCTGCGAGGTAACAACCTGTGGCAGACATCGCTGAGCCAGGGAGACGATGTCCAGTTGATGACCGTCGAGGCAGGCGCGCATAACCTGTCGATTTCGCCAGGCGGCAACCAGGCCGTGTATCTACGGAACGGTGACCTGTGGCTTGCTGATTTCCGTTCTAAACAGAATCGGCAGCTCACCGAGATCGGCATCGCCAGCCTCTCGAATTTAGGGAAAGGGCGCTACAGCCGATCGGACCGCGAAATCGGCCAAGGCATCTGGAGTGGGCCAACGTACAAGTGGTCTCCGGATGGCAAGACAATCGCGATTCACATAGTTGACCGACGCGAGATGCGTAAGGTGCCGTTTCCGGATTACCTCGCTACCGAAACCAATCCCAACGAGGTACGCCGTGGTTACCCGGGCGATCCAAACGAGATTCGCGGGGTTGGCCTGCTCGATGTACAAAGCGGTGTCATCACGTATCTCGATTTGCCAGAACCGGACGCCAACCAGGTCATCGACTTCAACTGGTCACCTGCCGGTGCTCTGCTGGTTGATACCGCATCTGACACGGCGGTCGAACGCAGGTTGTTCGTCGTTGCACCCGCAGAAAGCCAGCTGCGCGAGATCTGGCAAGGTGTTCGAGAGAGCCGCATGTACACATCGTTTGCATCTACCTGGCATCCGGATGGTGAGAACGTCATTTTCTTAAGCGACATGGGTGATCGCTACGGCCTTTATACAATCGACGCCTCGCCGTCCAGCGATCTTCCGCAGCTTCTGACGGATCCGTCCTACGATGTGTTGTCCGCTCCAATTATTGCAGGTGATGCACTGTTTTATGCAGGCAACGGCGTTAATCCGTACGAACAACATGTGTATCGCCTAAATATGTCCGGTGGCGATCCCGAGCAGGTGACGCATCTTGCGGGCCGGAACGCTGGCTACCCTTCACCGGATGGCCGGCACCTGGCGTTCATGCATAGCAACGACACGTCACCGACCGAGCTTTACGTGGTAAGCAGTGACGGCGGTGACGCAACGCGCGTAACCCATTCGCCGTTGCCCGCCTTCACGGAGCGAACCTGGGCATCTGCCGAATACGTCAGTTTTCCCAGTCTTGTAGATGACTACACGCTGCATGCCCGGATTCTGAAGCCCACTAACATGCAGCCCGGCACGAAGTATCCGGTGCTGTTTGGGCCCGTGTATTCGAATACGGCGAGGAACCGCTGGGCCGGTAACTACAGCCTCGTTCAGCAACTGCTGGTCAAGAAGGGATATATCATCGTGCAGGTTGATTCACGTGGTAGCAACGGCTACGGCCGGGCATTCCGTGAAGAGTTCCTGCTGGGCTTTGCTGACAAGGACATTGAGGATTATGCGAGTGCCGTTGCCTACATGGAGTCACTGGCCTTTGTCGATCCCGATCGCATCGGCATCTGGGGTAGCAGTTACGGTGGCACTCTCTCCGTTTATTCGCTGTTGATGAAGCCGGGTTTATTCCAGGTGGGTGTTGCTGCAGCGGCGGCAGTTGACCCGATGTTCTTTGGCACCGACGACGTCGCGATTGTTCGTCGCCCCCAGACACACCCGGAGATCTTCGAACGAAAAGCGCTGAACTATGCAGCGAATCTGGAGGATAAACTTCTGTTCATCCATGGCCTGCAGGACCATGTGGTACCATTCAAGACGACAGCAGTGTTAGCTGAAGAACTGATCAAACAGGGAAAGGACTTTGACTTTGCGTTTGCACCGGGTGCGACGCATGGATGGAGCCATGAGCGGCATTACGATCGCTACCTGTTCGGCAAGATGATCGAATACTTTGACCGACACCTGGCCGAGCAGTCTGAGTAGAGGTTTTCAGGTGTCATGGTAACAGGCTCCACAACCCCCATTTCCCACTCAAACTAGATTTTCCGATCTCAATTGAGTAACGTCTACTGAAATATCTATCTAAAACGGCGTTACCGGATACTTTATTGAACTATTTGATTCTCCTGGCATTGTAATCCGCGGCAGATAAATCTGTCCGGGTCAACGTTGTGTTGCCTTTTTTGTCATGCGGTCGCCTAACCCAACGAACTGCGATGAACACGACCCCCGCTCCCGCAGCCGCGGACTCTAAAAACGGTACTTCCACCGCTCGTACTCCCGAGCACATCATGAAAGTCGGCACCGCCTTCTGGCCTTCAAAAGTGCTCCTCACCGCTGTCGAATTTGAGCTCTTCACGCACCTCGGCGACGGTGCCATGACGGGACAAGAACTGGAAGATGTCCTCGACCTGCACCCTCGCGGCACCTACGATTTCCTCGATACCCTCGTAGCACTGGGCTTCCTCGAAAGAGATGGCGACGGTCCCGACGGCCGCTACAGCAACACACCCGACACCGCGCTCTTCCTGGACAAATCCAGACCAAGCTACGTCGGCGGCATCCTGGAGATGTTCAATGCGCGACTCTTCGGCTACTGGAATAACCTTGGAGAAGCACTGCGCACCGGCGCCCCTCAAAACGAGATCAAGGAAACAGGCAACCCCATCTTCGCAGAACTCTACAAGAATCCCGAAGAACTGGAACGCTTCCTCAATGCCATGGCCGGCATCTCCGCCGGCAACTTCATGGCGCTGGCAGAAAAATTTGACTTCGCACGCTACAAAACACTCTGCGATGTCGGTGGAGCTACCGGTCAGCTCTCTATTCTCGTTGCACAGCGGCATCCGCACCTGACGTGCACCACCTTCGATCTGCCTCCGGTCGCTCCAGTCGCACAACGCCACATAACCTCGGCAGGGCTCGACGACCGCGTTAGTGTCGCGAGCGGCGATTTCTTCGAGGACGATCTGCCGAAAGCGGATGTGATAACCATGGGCATGATCCTGCATGACTGGAATCTCGATAACAAGAAAGCTCTTATACGCAAAGCGTACGACGCGTTACCTGACGGTGGGGCATTCATCGTAGTCGAAAACCTTATCGACGACGCGCGTCGGGAGAACGCGTTCGGCCTGATGATGTCACTCAACATGCTGATTGAATTTGGCGAGGCCTTCGACTTCACGTTCGCGGACTTTCGCGGGTGGTGCGAAGAGGTCGGCTTCTCGCGCTTCGAGAAGATTCACCTTGCCGGGCCCGCCAGTGCCGGCATCGCATACAAGTAAATCCATGCATCCAGGGCAATCGGATCCGAAGCACCTGAAGTAGTTACTCCGAAAACAGACAGGAAAAAAGCACAGGCTGACGATGGCAACTCCTTCCCTTGCGATGCACGACCTGTTTGGCGACGACTTTGTCGAGGGGCTGGAGGATGGTTTTCCGTTTGAAAACGTCTTCTCGCTAGCGCCAGTCCTCACTCGCTGGAAGGTGCTGAGCAAGGAGAAGCCAGAAAAATACGCCGACCTCTGGTCTGAACTCGAACGAGACCTCGAGAGCGCACCCGAGTTGTACGAGCCTATCGAGGATGCTGATATTGTTACCCGGTACGATGCACTCATTGACCGTATCATCGAGCCGTTGATTCCGTCTTCCGACTGGACTGCAGCGATGAGTGCGCTGATCGGAGGTCCGTTCGGCGGTAACGTCATTCGCTGTACCGAGCGCTACGAGCGCCTACTCGGAGGCCTGCTCGATGTGCTATTCGACCCCAAGAACGTTCGCAATGTCTACAGTCGAACACTCTACGCCTACCGCGCCATACTGAGTAAATACTACGGCGTTACGGTGAGGCTCGAAAAACCTATTGTGTACATGGTACCGGATAAAGAGACGGGTCTGAGCAGCTATTTCAAGTTGGTCGGCAACACCCGTTTCGCAACCGTCGAAGCATGCGGCGAGATTCCGAAACTCAGTCGGGACGATATCGATCAACTGTTGCAGGACGTGGATAACTTTCTCCTCTGGAAGGAGAAGCTGCCGTCACATCTCTTCCGGTTTGTCGGAGTGTCAGTCATAAACCTTACCGATGTCACCAACGAGACGGCCATGGCAGCGATCACGCACCGCGTTCTGAGAAGCGATGCGAACATGAGCGACGAGACATTCGACACGCTGGAATACGAAGTGCGTACGTTGTTTCGCGACGTAGACTTGAAACTCGGCCTGGCTTCGTTGCAAGCTGATGGAGCACTCAACCTGACTTCCGAACGACGCATCTGGAACAGTCTTATAATCCGCGACGCCATTCGCGATGGTACATTTGACTGGCGGAACACGTCCTACCACACTGCACTGCAAACTGAAGAGGCCGTCGTTTTTTCGGATATCGAGAAAAGTAACCTCAACGACTCCGTGAGAAAGTACCTCGGAGAGAGGGGAGTAAGGAGCCTTGCGCTCTATCCACTGCGTTATGCCGAACGGATAGTGGGACTCCTGGAATTGTCGTCGCCCGAGGCCGGGGCTGTAGCTGCATCCACACTGCTCAAGATGCGGCGCATCGCACCAATCTTTGCCCTTGCAGCGTATCAGAATCTGGAGCGATTCGAAGTTCGCGTCGAGTCAGCCATCCAGCAGGCATACACAGCCATACATCCCAGCGTACAATGGAGATTTCGGGAGGCTGCTATCACGATGCTGGAAGCTGGAACGACAGAGCCTGAGCCGATCGTGTTCGAGGAGTTGTATCCTCTGTATGGAGCCGCCGATATTCGCTCCTCCACACTGCATCGCAACGAGGCGGAGCGTCACGACACCCTTGCGCGCCTCGACCGTGCTCGTACCGCACTAACGTCGCTCAAAGAAAGTGTCCCGCTCATCATCCTCGACGAACTCGGGTTGCGCCTGGGCAATCAAATCGAGCAGTACGAACGGGAGTGGAAGGCAGGAGATGCGGCTGCCGCCAACACTTTTCTGGAAAAACACCTGGAGCCGGTCCTTACACGGATGGTTGATAGTCGAGAAGATCTTGCGCCAGTTCTTGCCGCGTATCACTCACCGGAAAACGGCAGTGTTTCGCGTCGGTCCGAGGCTTACGAAGATTGTCGCCGTGCTATAAACCGCCTCGTATCGAGTGTTCTCCTGGCCGACCAGGTAGAAGCCCAGGACCAGTTCCCGCACTACTTCGAGCTGGCCAAAACGGACGGCGTCGATCACACGATGTACATCGGCAAGTCGATCGCGCCCGGCAAACCTTTTGACCTGGCCTTCGTCGAGAACCTCCGCCTCCGCCAGCTGATAGCAGCGTGTACCATTGCAAGGGAAGTTAACTACATGAATGAGGCGCTGCCGATGTCACTCGATATTGCTCAGCTGATTGTCGTGCAGCACGCACCCATCACGCTTCGATTCCGAACGGACGAAACACGTTTTGATGTGGATGGCGCGTCGGGTGTG
>CBDUKH010000108.1:0-12306 GCA_965367755.1 uncultured Rhodothermales bacterium | reverse complement strand
TTGGTGACAGGGTCGTCGTTTTTTCCCTGAACGAAGACGCACAGACAGCATCAGGCTCTTTTGGCATTCCAGACTTGAAGCAGTTCGAGGTGAGCGGCATCTTTCAAACTTCGCTAGCGGACTATGATCAGGTTGTAGCGTTCACGGATATTGAGGTTGCCCGTAAGCTGTTTCGATACGGACCCGGCGAAGCGACAAGAATCGACATCCTGCTTGACAATCCTGATAATATCGAAGCGATTGCCTCCGACATGGAGAGTCGTTTTGGATTTCCACTACTGGTAAGAACCATATTCCAGGTATTCCAATCAATTTTTGCCTGGGTCCGTTTGCAGGAAAGCATAATTCCGGTCGTAATCTCTGTCATTGTCCTTGTGGCAGCGTTCAATGTAGTCGGTACGATGCTCATGATCTTACTCGAAAAAACTACGGACGTGGGCGTCCTTATGAGTCTCGGTGCAACTGCGGGGATGGTTCAGAAACTGTTTATTATTGTTGGATTAGGATTGGGACTTATCGGCACCGCAGTCGGATCGATTCTCGCTCTGGTATTTGCGGTGGTACAGAAACGGTATGGTATTATTCCACTTCCAGCCGAATCCTATTACATGGATACAGCGCCGGTACAACTTGCGGCAACAGATTTCCTTCTCGTCGGTATTATAACTCTGATCCTCTGCACCCTGGCGGCATACATTCCAGCCAGAGTTGCATCTCGAATAGAACCCGTTTCAGTCATACGTTTCCACTAACCTTATCAGTAAAAATACCTTATGAGTTTACTTGGATCTTCAGCGCCTGCCATAGAATTGTATACCGATGAGAAGTCTTCCTTTCGGCTTTCCGATCATCGCGGTTCTAATGTCCTTGTACTATTTTTCCCGGCCGCTTTTTCCGGAGTTTGTACAACCGAACTAAATGCCGTTAACAATGACCTGTCAGCATATTCAGGTGCTACAGTGATTGGAATCTCTACGGACACACCGTTTGCCCTTGCAGAATTTCGCAAGCTCAATGCGTTTTCCTTCAATCTAGCCAGCGATCATAACGCAACTGTGTGTGCATCGTACGGCGCCAAGTATGATAACAACTTTACCAACATGGGCCTCGATCGAATCGCACGGCGTTCCGCCTTTGTAATAGATCGGGATGGCAAGGTCGTTTATGAGGAAGTACTCGAGAGCGCTGGTGATTTGCCAGACCTTGAGGCAATCAAACGCAAACTTGCTGAGTTGGCCTAGTCCGAATGGTTTTGTCTGTTAAGATATTCAGCTTGCTTCGCGAGCAGTTTGGTGCAGATAGTCTGGACATCCAGGTCGACAACGGGTCTCGTGTTGGCGAGATTGTTGACCGGCTGTGCGAACAGTATCCGGAGTTGAAGAAGTATATGTCGTTTGCAAGAATCGCCGTAAATTGTACGTATGTTGATACAGACGAAGTTGTATCAGACGGCGATGAAGTTGCTATTCTGCTTCCAGTGAGTGGTGGATAACGCCGGAGCCGAATTATGGAAGTCAAAACAGATCAATCCTGGATTTTCCTGACTCGTTCGGTTCTTGGAGAGTCAGATGCTCGAGAATATCTACGAGTTTCTGAATCCGGAGGAATTTGCTTGTTTGCCGGAACGACGCGCGGTATAACCAAAGCTGCCGGACGGCAGGACGGCGCCACCGTTAAAACGGCCAGACTCGAATACGACTGTTACCCGGAGATGGCGGTAGCTGAAATGCAACGGCTTGTTGCTACCGCAATAGAAAAGTGGGATGTAAGGCGCGTTACAATGTTTCACAGACTCGGTCCGGTCCCCGTGGCTGAGTCAAGCGTCCTGATCGGTGTGTCGTCTCCTCACAGGAACGATGCATTCATTGCGTGTCGATATCTGATCGATTCGTTGAAAGAGAGCGTTCCGATCTGGAAGAAAGAATACTTTGAAGATGGTACTACCGAGTGGGTTGGTGTACCGGGCATTGATGACGCTCTTGACAACGTATCTCAAACATAGTTGACGATATTGAAGATAAGTGTTGTACAATACGCGCCGGAATACTTGGCAGTAGATTCCAATCTGGATCGACTCGACCAGCTATGTACCGGTATCGATTCCGATCTCGTGGTACTCCCTGAGCTGGCTGCAACCGGATATTTTTTTAAGTCGACGAACGATCTGGCTCATGTCGCTGAGAACATTACCCGGAGCAAGACTTGCGATAGGCTTGTCGCAATAGCGAAGCGAGAGGGGTGTTCGATTGTCGCCGGATTAGCTGAACAAAGTGGAAACGCCTACTACAATAGCTCCGTGGTTGTTACTGGAAGCGGCGTCGTTAGCAGCTATCGTAAGGTGCATCTGTTCTATCGTGAAAAGGAGCTATTCAAGGCAGGGGAGACCCCTTTCAATGTCGTTGAACTCCGCGATCGTGAGAACTTCAAGTACCGATTGGGCGTGATGATTTGTTTCGATTGGTACTTTCCAGAGGCGGCGCGCTCTCTGGCACTTAAGGGAGCGGATATTATTGCTCATCCGTCAAATCTGGTTCGCAAGGATTGCCCTCGTTCGATGCCTATTCGTGCGCTTGAAAACAGAGTCTACACGGCCACGGCGAACCGGGTTGGCTCTGAAGCCGTGGAGGACGAGGAGCTCACGTTTATCGGGCAGAGCCTGATCTGTTCACCAGACGGAGACGTCGTCTGCAGCCTGGGCAGGGAAGAGGAGGGAATATGTTCAGGGATGGTGGATGTTGCGGCTGCCCGCAACAAACGGATAACTCCCCTCAACGATTTATTTCTTGATCGCCGCCCCGGCCGTTACTACCACTAGGCGAGGGATAAAACGTCTGCGATATTTTTTTCTATCCGTCCGGCCGGATCGGCGTTCGTATCGGGTTCGAACGATTTACCTGTCACGGATTCGAACAATTCGATATAGCGCTCAGCGACGTTGATCCTGGTTTCAGCGTCAAGGTCTGGCAGAGCCTGACCATCTTTGCCCATGAATCCTTTCTCCATCAGCCATTCTCGAACGAATTCTTTGGACAGCTGTCGCTGTTTGCTTCCCGACGCAAGAAGTTCGTCGTACGTATCAGCGTAGAAATATCTGGATGAATCCGGCGTGTGAACCTCGTCGATCAGCAAGTACGTTCCATCGGCTGATTTACCGAACTCGTATTTCGTATCGACCAGTATCAGGCCTCGATCAGCAGCCATTTGTGTTCCACGCTCAAACAATTTGAAGGCGTAGTTTGCCAGCAGGTCAAATGTGTCGGCATCGAGGACACCAGTACTGATAATCTCCTCGCGACTGATATCTTCGTCGTGACCTTCCGAAGCTTTTGTAGTCGGCGTTAGAATCGGCTGCTCAAATTTCTGATCCTGTTTCAATCCTTCTGGTAGTTCGATACCGCAAAGGATTCGTTTTCCCGACGAATAGGTCCGCCACGCGTGCCCGACAAGGTAGCCTCGGACGACAAACTCAACCGGCACGGTGTCGCATTTGTGTGCAATGGTAACGTTAGGGTCGGGGACAGAAATGACGTGATTCGGCACAATATCAGACGTTGCCTCAAAGAAATGAGCTGCTAATCTGTTTAGCACCTGGCCTTTAAAGGGAATCGTTTGCCGGAGGACATGATCAAACGCAGAAATCCGGTCGGTGGTGACAAGAATCATTCTATCGCCGGACGAATAGGTATCCCGGACTTTCCCGGTATATTTTTCTCCAAGATCCTTCAGGTCAGTTGATCTTAGCGTTCTGTCCAATTGTGTCCTGATTATTTCGCGCATGGTCTTGCTCTGTGGTGGTCTTGCTTGATGTCGTCCTACTTCGAGTTCGCCGCTGAATATAGCCGCTTTTTAAGTCCTGGTTTAGGACGTTTCATGGTCCATAGAATATACATCCTATTTACCGCAGGCGTAACCGATTGATGGGTGTGTATATCTAAATCTCCTGTGAAATTCCAAGGGTGGTACCCGTTTGGCTGGATCGACGAGCGAGCTTATCTTCTTTGTCTCTTTCATCTTATAAAGACACATCTAAATTAATGGCACGAGTACTCCTGGAAGACGTCCGAAAGACGTATGATAACGGATTTGAGGCCGTCCACGGCGCCAATTTCGAAGTAGCTGACGGCGAATTTGTGGTACTGGTGGGCCCGTCGGGTTGCGGAAAAAGTACGACCCTCAGGATGATAGCCGGACTTGAAAGTATTTCCGGCGGAACGTTGACGATTGGAGACCGCACAGTTAACGATGTGCCTCCCAAGGATCGGGATATCGCCATGGTATTTCAGAACTACGCGCTTTACCCGCACATGACGGTGTTCGACAACATGGCATTCGGACTCAAGTTGCGCAAGTTTCCTAAAGAGGACATTAAGCAGCGTGTCGAACAGGCGGCAGATATCCTTGGCATCGAACCCATTCTCCAGAGAAAGCCAAAGCAGTTGTCCGGTGGCCAGCGACAGCGTGTTGCCGTCGGACGAGCGATCGTCAGAAAGCCTCAAGTATTCCTGTTTGATGAACCGCTCTCTAATCTGGACGCGAAACTCCGAGTACAGATGCGTACAGAAATCTCAAAATTGCACAGGCAACTGGGAGCAACGATGATTTATGTAACGCATGATCAGGTTGAGGCTATGACTATGGGAGACAGAATTGTAGTCATGCGGGACGGACATGTAAATCAGATCGACACACCACTAAACCTGTACAACAATCCGGTAAATCAGTTCGTCGCGAGCTTTATTGGAAGCCCGGCGATGAACTTCGTACCCGGAAGAATCATTTCCGAAAATGGCGTTCATTTCAGGGCCAACGGGAACGCCTTTTCCGTTCCGCTTTCTCCGGATGCTGCGACGCGTATGAATGAACGGAACGTCAATGAGATCACCATGGGAATTCGACCAGAAGATATCTACGTCAGCTCTGAGGCCACGGCGAAAACGAATGCTACTGAAGTTGATATGTTGTTGGACGTTATCGAGCCGATGGGCAACGAAATTGTTCTCTATGCGCGAAGCCTTGACCATGAGGTCGTTGCCCGTATAAAGCCCCAGGCGGTGCCGGAGCCGGGCCAGTCCATACGGCTTGCTTTTGACCGAGCAAAAATGCATTTCTTCGATAGTAAGGATCAGGCTGCAATTGTGTAGTGGAATTCCTGTTGTCGGAAAGGTGCCGCAGGTACACGTGAGACTTGACGAATAGACAGGCTGACGACGGAGAAACTCTTACAGGAAGCTTCTGCATTGAGCCGAAATCCGGATAAGGCAGATCGGCCGGAGTAGCGATCAACCGAACATCGGCTGCGCAGCGAGATTTTCCAGGATCCAAAAAAAACCGCCCGCGCCGGGATTACCCGGGACGGACGGTTGCCGCGCCGCATCGTTAGAGGGCTAATCGTGGATGACTTTAAGATCGGATTTCCCGCCGTGGACTCTAATATCCTGTAGTACTATATACGTGGAAATGACTTCAGATGGATCATTGCTGTGTACGGATTAGCTCTATTTTTTACAGTTGATTAGAAGATCTATCTTCAACCTTCGATAAGAATAGTTATCACAGGTTGCATGTTATTTGGTGGCGGGGAGACGTTACTGCCGCAGACGACCAGAAGCCACCTGCACTCATCGAGCAATTACGACTTTTCCAACCTGATCGTCTATGCGAACGAAATATACCCCATTCGCCAGATCTGAGACATCCAGGGAAACCGTCGGATCGCCAGAAGTTCTTATTGACAGTATCTCGCGACCACGAACATCGTAAATCAACACGTGCTGATCGGACGCCATATTCATGCTGCTCGATTCTATGTGCAGGGTCTTCGATGCCGGATTTGGAAATATCAGCAATTGATTCGGCTCCAAATCGGATTCTGAAGATTCCAGGCCACTCGCGATAGCCAGTTCCAGATCGTACATATATGCCGATCCGATTCCGTCACCGATAATGTGCGAATCTGCTCCGACCAGCAGATGATCACCGGATAACGACAACGAGTACCCGAAGCCGCTACCTTCCTTCAGGTTCACTGGCTGGAGCTGAACTTTATCGCTGAACGATCCGCCCGCAAGAATTTCCCAGACAAAGGTAACGCCCGAATTTGCACCAGCTGAATTCCACGCGAATTGACTTGCCGCCAGATACGTATCGCTCACAGCAACATTTACTCTACCAGCGACGAACGTCTGGTTTCCGAAGGACCCAATCTTTGCGACCTCATTCCACGTTGTACCTGTTCTTTCATAGACATAAACCTGAGGCGGAGTGGTCATTCCTGGACTCGAACCCACGACTATGTGCGAGCCTGACATGGCTATCGAGCTTCCGAAGCGAACATCGGCTGCATAGTCACTCGCGGTAAAGGTCGTATCGAGGCTCCATGAATCACCATCTCTGTAATACACGGAGACTGATCCCGACGCTGCAGCACCAAAGTCGCTCGATGGCGCAGATGTCAGCAACGTAGATCCATCCATAGCGCAAGACTGCATCTGTCCAACTGCAAGTGAATCAACCTGAACCCACGAGTCCCCAATTTTGCCATAGGTATACAGGAACTTAGCTCCGGTCTCGACTTCCTGTAAGCCCATCACGATCGTCGAGTTAGTGTTCTCAATGCATTCACCTGTCACGGTGAGTAGCGAATCGGTCCCGGGATACAACCGGGCTGTTTCCTGCCATTCATCTGCGACCATTTCGAAGACGTACGAACCGTCAAAGACGCTGGTAGTCGGGTGTCGCCCGCTTTCAATAGTAGATGACACAACGACGCTGTCCGATGCTGACAATTGATAGCCGAGCCGATCTTCCGGACCGACTGCGCTTCCGATAAGTTTTACCGGAGCCCCTTTAACATCTGATCGATCAAATACATACAATGTACCGGCTTTGTCCATCATGTTGCTGCTATCGAGAAACGCACCAACTACTGCGATTGCATCGGTGAGATGGACGACGTGACCATATCCGTCATCGGCATTGGTTACAGATGGCTGTAATTCAACAAACTGATCCGATATGATCGTTTGACCGGTGCCGGTGTTAACGAATATCAAACTGACGAGCAAAACTGAGATGAATCTGAACATAGACTTACCGTTCGTCACAATGTGGATGTATTGATGATTCATCGAGTATTAGTGGCATGATCCTCAACTGCATCTCAACGTTCAAGGGCATTAATCTGTGCCCTCAGCTACTGCGAACATCAGGAACGTAATTGATCACTAGGTTCATAGTCTCGCGATGTTGACATGTAGTATTTAGACCACTCCCCTTTACTGATATCAGTGCAGTCGACGAGAATCTGCAGCTGGAAAGGAATACGAGAATAGAATATAGGACAAATCGTGCCATACCGCGTTTCAACCACTTCCGTGTTAGTTAGGCCCGTTTGAGCCAGTACTTACGAAAAACTCGGTTATATTCGTAGTGATGAGTTTTAGAACATTGACACGTATGAATAACCGACTGCGTCTGGCGATAATCCTGCTTTTCCTACCTTTCAGCACTACTACCAGAGCGCAATCTATCACCGGTCTTGGAGACCTACCCGGAGTCAATTTTAGGAGCATTGAATACGGTGTTTCCGGAGATGGAAAAGTCGCTGTCGGAGTGAGCAATTCAGACGTCACTGGAGCTACGTTCGTAGCATTCCAATGGAATTATGGTACGATCTCAAACTTAGGTTGTCATGCCGGTCGTGGAAGTCAAGCTAGACGGGGAGCATCGTTTGACGCGCCTACTATTGTAAAAATTAAGTACCAATATTAAATGATCTATTGTCGTGTCGTATTCTACATTTTGATTTCATCGTTCGCTTTCGCGACTGAATCTACAGCGCAATCTTTTTCTGGTCTGGGAGAGCTACCCGGGTCAATCAACGGGACTTTTCCCGCGGACCTTTCGGCGGATGGTTCGATCGCTGTGGGCACAAGCAATACAGATCTGAACGGAGCGACATTCGCTGGCTTCAAGTGGGACGACGGTGTAATTTCCAATCTGGGCGATCATGATGCGTTCGGGAGCAATGCGTATGGTGTATCGGCGGATGGTTCGATCATTGTTGGTCAGTCTTTGAAAGCGGGCTTCCCTGCTGTACCTGTTCCTGTTCGCTGGGTCGATGGCGTTCTCGAAATCCTCCCGATACCGGGCGGCGAATTTGCATGGGCACGTGCCTGGGGCGTCTCAGCCGACGGTACGGTAATAGTGGGGTCGAACCAGGACGGCAACTCAACGTTTGGAGTCAAATGGGTCGGTGGAGTGGCCACTCGATTGCCTCAATACCCAGGTCACCTCGTAAGTATTGCGGTAGACGTTTCAGGAGATGGTTCAGTAATTGTCGGCGAAGGACACCCGCTAGGTTCGACTGATCGCAATGCCATTGTGTGGACGAACGGTGGAGCGTCCGTTCAGAATATTCATCCATTTGGCTGGGATGGGTCCGAAGCAACGGCTGTATCTGCCGATGGCTCACGAGTCGTCGGCAATGTCTGGAATTCCCAGGAGAACAAAGCATTCAGATGGGACAATGGGGTGATGACGATTATCAGTGCGCCCTTTGGAGGTGTAACTGGCGTCTCAAGTGACGGTTCAATCATCGTCGGAGTGAGCGCCGGTGCCGCAGCCACGTGGGATGTAGTTAACGGTCGGCGTTTTCTTACCGACATCGCGGCTGACAACGGAATAGATCTTAAAACCTGGACTGCGCTTCTCAGGGGCCAAGCGATTTCGGATGACGGGAATACATTCGTTGGAGATGGAACGGACAGTGCCGGATCGAGCGGCGCCTGGATACTCCGACTTGAAGACCCAGAGCGCACCACTGACATCATCGTGAACGACACACGCGATCTGGCGGATCACGATGACTCTGATGGTTTTTGCGATGTCGATCCTGACGAAGAAGACAACCAGTGCACCCTCCGCGCTGCCATACAAACGGCTAACAAAACAGCTGGAAGGGATTCTGTTTCTTTTGGAATAAGCGGGACCGGTCCATTTACGATTGCATTAGCTACCCCTCTCCCGGCTATCTCCGAGCCGGTAGTTATCGATGCGACCACGCAACCCGGATTTGCGACTACACCACTGGTGACCGTCAGCGGTGGTGGTACGAATGGACTCGACCTAACCGTCGGCACGACCACGATTCGTGGGCTGGCTCTAGGTGGTTATTCCGGTGCAGGTATCCGTATTTCGGGCGCGGGTGGCAACATCGTCGAGGCGTGTCATCTTGGCGTCAACGCGTCGGGAACTGCAGCCGCCGCGAACGGGATTGGCGTTTTGATCGAGGGTTCGCCGAGTAATGTGATTGGTGGAACTTTACCTGCCCGGCGCAACATCATAAGTGGAAATACTAGCGGCGGTATTGAAATAACAGGGATTGGTGCCACTGGCAATGTTGTGGCCGGTAACTACGTCGGTACCGATGTGTCGGGCACTACGGCGATTGGAAATGGTAATACAATCAATTTCAGAGGCGGAATTCTAATTACCGATTCCCCAGGCAACACGATCGGCGGAACGGGAGAAGGCGCTCGGAATCTGATTTCAGGAAACGGTCCTGACAGCTTCGGCGCGGGAGTGGTTGTATCAGGGACAGATGCGTCCGACAATGTCATTTCAGGCAACTACATCGGCTCTGACGCAACTGGAGCGATAGACCTTGGCAACGGGGCTGTGGGTGTCCAAATAGTCATGGCGCCTGGTACGCGTATAGGAGGCGGCACGGAAGGTGAACGCAATGTAATCTCTGGAAACGGCGCACAAGGAATCGATGTGGCAGGTCCGGGTGCCGACGGGACACAGATCCAAAGCAACTATATCGGAGTTACCGCCTTGGGTGATGCTGCACTCAGCAATGGAAGCAGCTCACCGGGAATTAGTGTGAGTTTCTCCAATGACGTCACCATTGGAGGAATGGCGGGCGTCGCCGGACAAGCTCCAGGGAACGTGATCAGCGCAAATACACGCGGAGGAATTCTGGTCGAAGGTTCAGTAAATGGAAATGGCGCATCAGACGATCTACGCGTTCTAGGAAATCTCATTGGGTTAGACGCTGCGGGTCGGGCGGCGCTACCCAATGGCGCTCTCCAACCAGCAATCAAACTTGACGGCGGTGTTCGCAACGCAAGGATTGGGCAGGTCGGCGGCGGTAACGTGATTGTAGCTGATCGCGCGGCTGGGGTGCTGCTCAAATTTCTTGGCGGCGTTACAACAGGGACGCCAGATGGTGCTAAAATCCAGTCCAATATTCTCGGATTTAATACCGCAGCTGACGAAGTACTCGGGCAGCTTCAATTCGGCATCAAAGTCGAAGTCCCAACTAATTCCGTAGGCGTGGGCGTCAAAGATCTACAGATAGGCGGAGCTGGGGCCGGCAATCGAATTATCGCCAAACCCGTCGGCATATTTGTGATGGGTTCCGAGACCTTGGGTGCTGAAATCGTTGGAAATACGATAGGGCTATTTGCGAATGGAAATCTCGCCGCAGCTGAGCTCGAGGCAGAACTGGAAAGCATTGGGATAGCTATAGTTGAAGGTGATGGGGCCCAAATCACTGATAATACAGTTGGTGGCCAGGGAATTGGGATACTCCTTGGGAGCAACGAGAACGAAGTTTACGAAAACCACATCGGTACGAATCCGAATGGTACGATTGCACGGCGGAACGTAACGGGTATCCTTGTGACAGGAACGATTACGCTATTGCCAGTGAACCGCGAATTCCCAACCGGAGATGACAACGTGATTGGCGCCGCTGGCCGCGGCAACGTGATTTCTGGCAATATTGTTAGAGGAGTGATGATTGGACGTCCTCTCGGCGTCGCGCCCAACCCAACACCGCCACCTCCGGGATCGGTGCAAAATCACAACGCATCTGGATTCCTAAGAAATATGACACCGGGCGCCTTGATTGATCGTACCGGTTCGCCTGTATTAACAAGGGAAAACACGAATGGAATCCGCGAGAGTGAAAGTACACTGGAGGTTGGAACGCCCGATAGAAATACCATAGCGTTTAATAATATTGGAACCAATGGTACAGGCACTGGTGAACTCGGAAACGGTCGAGCAGAGAGCGACTTTTTGGCCGGATTCGGTATCCAGATTGTCGATGGGGAATCCAACCAAGTGATAGGCAATACCATTTCTGGCAATGGTCATGGAGTGGCTGTATTAGATTTTGATAGTCGGACTTTTTTTCTTGGAAACCCGATTGGGACCATTGTTGGTGGAAACAGATTAGGCATTTCCGCTACGACGAATGCAACTATTCCAAATCAATTCGACGGCGTATTAGTCGACGCAGATCTGGTATTCATAACAGCATCCGCGCTAGATGAGGATGGGGCACCAGTCGCCAATTTGATTGTCGGCAATGGCCGGAATGGGGTTACGGTCAATGTTTCGGAACGTGGAGGAGAGGCTGTTTCCATAAGGCTGAACACATTCGAGCGGAATGGTGAGAGTTCGATCAGGGTGAACAACTGTTTTGACGAGTGCGCAAATATCGACGACTATCCGGACCAGATCCCCATGCCCCCTCGCATGCTCTCCGCTCTCGCGCTGGAAGAACAGGCAAGCCTCCGCATCAGTCCACGTGCAACGGGACCGGTCGATGTGTTTTCTACGACGGCCTGCGAAGGCGGACACCCCGATGGGTTTTATCGACTCTCGGTTGAAGGCGCTGCAGGAGCTGCGGGAACGGTACTCCTGGATTACGAACTGCTGCCGATCTCAACGGCCGAACAAGCCGTTGGCTTGTACCTGACGACCACATCAACCACCGAAGGCGAGACTGCTGCCACAAGCGTGTTCAGCAATTGCCTCCGCATTGCCGCCGAAGGCAACAGCATGGAACAGATTCTACTCGACGGGCAAACCGGAGATGTATTCGACGGACTCGGCATCAGTATGACCGTCACAAACAACCCGTCTGCTCCCTCCTACTCCATCGAGTCCTCTTCGATGTCGCAAAACTCGGACGGGACCCTGTACGTCTCGCGCTTCGATCTCGCCCCCGATGAGAACGCATTCGATGGACTCGTTGCTTCGGGCGACGACGGGATAATCATCGAACCCAATGTTGTTGCGAGCGACAGGTACTGGACGATTCAACACGACAGCCTGGATGGTCTTGTCTACACGGCTTGCCTGGACATCACAGGCATTGACGGCGTCACCGTGCCGGGTCAGTTAGTCCTGGCGCGACGTGATGACCTGTCATCCGATTGGATTCCCTATCCATCGACGCTTGAAGACAATGATACCCGACTCTGCGCTTCGAGTATTGAAGGGTTTGGT
>CBDUKH010000107.1:0-12725 GCA_965367755.1 uncultured Rhodothermales bacterium | reverse complement strand
CTCGTACAGCTTAATTACTTTAACCAGGAAACGTTCGCAAACGGCCCGGGAATCGAAGTAAATGATGCCGAGAAAGAAGTCGATCTCGAATATCTTCTTGAGGAAGCAGGGAGCGACCAGCTTGAGTTATCAGGTACCTGGGGACAATTCGGTCTGGTACTGCAACTCGGGTTTACGTTCAATAACTTTTCTGCTCAGAATATTTTCAAAGGAAAAGCCTGGCGCCCGATTCCGTCAGGCGACGGACAGAAGTTGACCCTCGGTGTGCAGACGAACGGTCGATACTACCAGCAGTACTCGATGTCCTTTTCCGAACCCTGGTACGGTGGTAAGCCGCGACTGGTTGGATTTTCGCTATCACATTCACGAATTGGCAGAAACCCGTTATCTACAATCAGGTCGGGCGGATTGGTCACTTCGTCTGCTCGTGTTTTCCTTGATAGACAGATCAAATGGCCCGATGATCACTTCAGAACATCGTCATCGGTTGGATATCAATACTTTGATAACGACAACTGGATAAGCACGCTTCAGCAGGGTGTGAGTCACGAGGTCACCTTCAAGCAGACGCTCTCCCGAAACTCGACGAACCATCCTATTTTCCCAAGCTCCGGGTCTCGCTTTGTTCTCTCTGGCGAGATCGCTCCTCCAATTGGTGAACTTGTTCAGTATCACAAGTGGCGCTTCCAAACATCGTGGAACCTGCCTATTTCCAGAAAGCTGTCGATTGGCCTTTCCACGGATTATGGATTTCTGGGATCGCTTAATGGCGAGCGGGTCGAGTTTGAACGATTCGTTGTTGGTGGATCGCCATTTGAGACGTCAGGCGTCAACAGTTTCTTTGGCAAGGAAATAATCTATACTCGAGGTTATCCAATTGCGGTTATCGGACCACGTTCTAATCAGGATCCGATAGGTGGACTCATCCTGAACAAATATCAGACTGAGCTTCGTTGGATGGCGATACAGAGCCCTCAGCTTCAGGCTGCGCCGTATTTATTCTTCGATGCGGCCAACACCTGGGATCGGTTTGGAACTTACAGCCCGACATCACTCTTCAGAAGTACGGGGATGGGAGTCCGATTATTCCTGCCTATTTTAGGTATGGTTGAGTTGGCTTACGGATACAATCTCGATGAATACGATCCGCTGGATGGTTCAGACGGTACTCGAAACTGGAATTTTCAGTTTACTTTAGGCCAGGGATTTGGTCAGTAGCCTAGTTGTCGGCACAGCAATTGTATTGTCAGTAATACGCAGCAAGATGCGATTTATTCAGTGTTCGCATCGCCCTGCCGAGAAAATACTATCCACTTAATTGGACACTTTCGTAAAGTGGACAATCTTACATCCCTAACATGATGACCTGGAAGAAATTAGCCCTGCTCCTACCGATGGCCGCGATTGTGGTCTTGCCGGCAGCAGCTCAGCAAAACATTGCATATGTCGATTCAGATGTGATTCTGGAGCAAACTCCTGAATACGCGACCATTCAGCAGCAAGTAAACACGCTGGCACGGGAGTGGGAGACAGAAATCGAGAACAAGCGCAAAGCCGTTGACGAATTATTCCGCCAGTATCAGTCTCGTGAGCTGCTCTATACCAATGAGGAGCGATCTCGGAAGCGTGAAGAAATTGTGCGTGCGGAAGAAGACATAGAACGTTTGCGTATTAAATATTTTGGCCCGGAAGGAGATCTCTTTCGGCAGCAGGAAACGCTAATGCGCCCTTTGCAGGAGAAGATACTCGCAGCGATTGAAGAGGTAGCGTTAGCCGAAGGTTATGATTATGTGTTTGATCGCAAGGGTGAGTTCCTGTTCATGTTTGCACGTGAGCAGTACGACTTGAGCGACAAAGTTCTTGCAGAACTCGGCATTGATACCAGCGCATCGTCCGGCAGCTAACTGCTCGACACGATTACATTTCGTATTTCAACAGTAACGGAGACCAATACAGATGAATTTTACTAAATCGATCAGCAAGCTATTCGTGGTTGCTAGCATCGTATTCTCAGGAGTTGCACTTAATACGCAGGATGCTTCAGCACAGCTGAAAGTTGGTTTTGCGGATGCAGAACTAGTACTCGTGAACATACCCGAGTACCGTACGATTGAAGCCCGCGTCAAACAACACGTAGATACGAGCCAACAGGAACTACAGGCACTGGTCGCCGAGTTCCAGAGTGACTTCGAGAAGTTCGACAAGCAAGCTGCCCTCTTGCCGCCGGAAAAGCGACAGGAAAAAGAGACCGAGCTTAACCAACGATACATGAGCATCCAGCAGATGGGCGCCGACAAAGATCGTGAAGTTGCTCAACTCGAAGCCGAACTACTTAACCCTCTAATCGAGAAAGTTGGTAAGACGGTCGATGCTGTTGCCAAAGAAAAAGGCCTGGACATTGTTCTGAAAGCACCGGGAATTCTTTACATCAACCCTAATACCATCGTAGATATTACCGCCGACGTTGCGATTAGACTTGGCGTTAAGGTTGAGGACGAGACTGCTGCCCAGTAAATATATTTTAGGGCAATTTGTTAGGAAGGGTGTCGGCGAACTGTCGACACCCTTTCGTCGTTTAAAGGGGGCTGACGAGTTAGTCCGATTGTTTCTACCGACGGTCGTCTCCAACGTCATTTAATACGTATATTCGCGTTGACAAACGAAAAGCTCGTCCATCTTACACCACTGAATACATGAGCACTCAAACTGTCGGGCCAGATCTGGTAGCCGCCAAGCGAATTACTACCCAGACTCTTCAGGAGATGAAAAAATCGGGCGTTCCGATTGCCATGCTAACAGCGTACGACTATACATCGGCGCGCATTCTGGACAAGGCGGGTATCGATGTTTTACTTGTAGGTGATTCTGCATCAAATGTGATGGCGGGTCATGAAACAACGCTTCCGATTACTCTTGAGCACATGATCTACCATGCTCAATGTGTGGTACGTGCGGTTCGTCGAAGCCTGGTAGTCGTTGACCTTCCATTTGGCTCATTCCAAAGTAATCCCAGTGGTGCGTTACAGTCGGCGATTCGGGTGATGAAAGAAGCTGGTGCCCATGCTATTAAGTTGGAGGGAGGGAAAGACGCCATCCCTTCGGTAGAGCGCATTATCTCCGCGGGAATTCCTGTCATGGGGCATCTCGGTTTAACGCCTCAAAGTATTTACAGGTTTGGAACGTACAAAGTACGGGCACGTGAGGAGGAAGAAGCTGACATGCTGCAGCGTGATGCAAAACTCCTGGAGGAAGCTGGATGTTTTGCAATTGTACTTGAGAAAATTCCGAGGGAGCTAGCGGCAAAAGTCACCCGGAGTGTATCGGTCCCGACTATCGGAATCGGTGCAGGAGGTGACACCGATGGACAGGTTCTGGTAACTCACGATGCGCTGGGACTGACGACAGATTTCAATCCTCGCTTTGTTCGCCACTACGCTGAACTTGCAAAGGTCATGACGGGTGCTGTCCAAGCGTATGTCAAAGATGTAAGAGCGGGAGTCTTTCCATCTGACAACGAAAGCTATTCTTAATGTCACGGCGAAAAAGAATTCTTGTTTGTAATGACGATGGCATCGATGCCGACGGAATCATCGCTCTGGCTGAATCCCTGACGGAGCTGGGTGATGTTACCGTAATTGCTCCAGCCGATGAGCAAAGCGCAGTTGGCCATGCCATCACAATGCGTACACCTGTACGGGTGAGGCCGTGGCCATTCGGTTCAGATCCGGGAAAGATTACTGCATTTGCAGTTTCTGGTACGCCGGCAGATTGTGTAAAAATTGCGGTAGATAAACTAATGCCGGAACCGCCGGACCTGGTTGTCTCCGGCATAAACCACGGCCCCAATGCCGCTGTAAATGTTATTTATTCCGGTACCGTAAGTGCCGCAACCGAGGCATCAATTCTGGGGATCGATGCTGTAGCATTCTCACTCTGTGCGTGGGCCGACTGGGACTTTCAACCTGCCAGAGTAGTCACGCAGATTATCGCGGAAAATATTCTTCGCAACGGGCTTCCTCCGGGGGTACTATTAAATGTTAATATTCCCGCCGTCGCTCTCGACGATATCAAAGGATATCAGGTGACCCGACAGGCGCGATCGCGTTGGGAAGAGGAGTTCGTAGAACGGACAGACCCGTTCAACCAGAGTTACTACTGGCTGACGGGGAAGTTTGTCAATCTGGATGATGGAGCTAACACGGATCTGGAAGCTATTGATGGGGGATACGTCTCGGTGACTCCCATCAAGCATGACCTGACAGCGCACGGATTTCTGGAAGACATGTCGAAAAGACTGGGTCTGTAGGCTCGCTGAATTCGCGGCGCTATCTTGCAGCATTCACTCTGGGTAGCCACCATAAATAAATGAGGCTGGCAACCAGGAAAGTTCGTCGACTCTCACACGTTGCCAGCCTCAGATAAAGGTACCAAAGTAAAAGGGTTCGTAGTCTATTTGAGGAGCGTCATGACACCACTGCGAGCGAGCGTGTTGTTGCCGTTTTCCGCCGTCAATTGATAGACATACATCCCTGACTGAAGATCGGCAGCATCAACAACAATTCTGTGATTACTTCCTGCCTGCAGGGAACGAGCTGGAGCGCTGTATACCGCCCGTCCTAAAATATCGAAGACCTGGAGTGACACATTAGCTGCAAACTCAAGGTCGAAAACTATCGACGTCGACGGATTGAACGGGTTGGGATAGTTGCCCAGGAGTGTGAAAGAATCCGGCGTGGTAGCTTCCGATTCAATCGCTGTAGCAACAGCGTTTGCGGCACCAGGAGTTGGATCTCCGGCTGCCCAGTCTTCAGCAGACGTAGCGCCTCCTCCGAAGTACGAGAAAGTCTTTCCAGAAGCGACGAGATCCACAGTGGTGCCGGCCGTCCAGACGCCGGCGGTTACCGCCACAGATTCACGCGTGTGGTTGGCCGTGCCATACTGCATATAGTCGACCATATTTGCCGCATCGCCGAAATTCGATTCGTTGATATACAGCCCGACTTCAGCACTATTGGCCACAAGGGCGTCAAAGGTGACGACCAGGTATTCACCCGGTTGTATTAACGTATTGCCGGCAAGTACCGTCGTCTCTGTTGCATTTCCGATTTCAGGGTAAGCAGGGAAATTGCAGAGAAACCAAGCTGACACGTCGACGGCTGCAGAGCCTTCGTTATAAAGTTCAACCCATTCAACCTGTCCGCCAAAATCGACGTCGAGGCTAACCTCGTTGATACGAACCTGGCCGTTGACTGCCGGTACCGAAAGGAGAGTAATAGTAAGAATAGATAGTAAAAACTGTTTCATCTGACGCGGTGTTTGAATTAGTGGGAACAACCAGTGCCAATTACGTGAATTGGCACTGGCAATAATTACTCCGTGCACTGTTAATTGCCCTGCGTTGATGATCCCGCTTTCGCCTGCTTACCAGAGCCAGCCGAACGTGCCGGCGGTTACCAGTCCGTAGACGATACCATCAAGCATGTGCTTAAATGTACTGCTCCATGTGAATCCCCACCAGACACTATTACCAATCAAAGCGCCGATGTGGGCAATCACTGCAGTTGCTCCCGAGATTTGAAATACCATCAGGTAATCAGCATCGGGACCGAGTGCCAGGCCGGTAACATATCCGACGAAAAGCCCGATAAGTAGCAACTGAACGAAGTAGATACCGAGTTGTTGTGGTTTTGGTCCAACGCCATTATCCATTACGTGTATGATAGCGACGGGTCCGCGTTCTGCCCGCTGAATAAAATCCGGGTCTTTCATACTCTGGGAGCTATTGGCATAGGGGACGAAGTATTGACCTTTGGTCAAGTTGTGGCTTCTGAGTGCATCCTGCAGACCGTCCTCATTGTCAACTTTGGTGAAGTCATTGCGATGGTGTGGAAGAACCATGTTCATGATAAAACCGACGATGAAGACGAATACTGCGGATAGCAGAATCGGGAGCCAAAGCGCGCTAACTGTTACCATGGGAAATCTCCAAAAAGATGGATAGATATACCAAAGTATGAAAACGGAGTGGCAAGCTTCAACTTTCAGGTTGAAAGGAGGCGCTCGACGAGTCCGGTTTTTCCGAGAAACCGGCGAATATAGCTTGTTTGACCTAGATGGTACGACTCATGCTGCAGCAAAAACGCTATGGCCGCGAGTGTTGTTTTTTCAGCAGTTGGGAAGGGTGAAGAAGGTGCCGTCGACAGTTTCTTCGCGTCGAGAAGCGCTAAACGGCGCATAAGTGCAGGAGTAATCTCTTCGAACGTCGCAGCAATAGAGGGGAGTGTTGGTAGCGATTTTCCGTCGGTGGACGCGAGAAAAACGCCATCAAAAGGTAAGGCATCTTTTGAACCTGCGAGTTCTGAGATCAGGGCACGCCCGGTAGTAACGTGCCCCAGCGTCCACTTTAAACTATTGAGACCTGGCGCTGGCGCTTTTTCCGATTCCAACTCAGAGACATCACCGAAAGCAGACTTAAACAACGCATTGTTAAAAATAACGATCTCTACTAACGGCTTGAGCGTTGATTCCATAATCGGGTTTCAGTTTATCTTGCAATAGTTACGGGAACGATGCGAATTGTATCGCGACCTTTGACCTTTACAAAATACATCCCCGACGGGAGTGATTCAGAATGAATGATGATCTCCTTGCGAAGCCCGGGCGACCACGACTCGTCTGCAAGTACGCTGGTTGTACGGCCGGTCAGGTCGACTAATGTCACGAGTAGATTCTGCTCTATTCCGGATTCGATAGAGATCGTCGCCCTGTCATCGAACGGATTAGGATACGGTGCTTCAACTACAAGACGGTTAGGAGTGGCAAATGATATTTCTATCGCATTGGAATAATCATACGTACCGTCGGTGTCTACTTGCCGCAGGCGATATGTTGAAGTCGCAGGTAACGGAGATGAATCCCTGGCTGAATAGTACTTCGTATCCACGCTGTTGTTAGCTCCAGCCACGAAAGCGATAGTCTCCCAGAGTTCAGGGGACGCTTCCGCAGCTCTGCCTGCCTGGCGTTGCACATCAAATCCAAGATTGTTTGTCTCTGAGACTGTCGACCAGAATAGTGAAACCTCGTTGTTGTTGATAACCGAGGAGAGGTGGAGACCCTCTACGCTGAGCTCGTTTGGATTTACGTATAGCAAGACGACGTCGTCGGCTTCATCGATCCCAGTTATGTCAAGATCCCCATCGTTGTCACGATCGTGAATGATGGCACAAGATCCCGCACTACTCGAGGCGAGCGTTCCGTATATCGTGAGGTTTGCATTGCCGTCGTTCTCAAACAAAGTAAAATCGTTGGAGCTTAAATTTGAAGTGACGACATCCAGGTCGCCGTCGCCATCAATGTCACCCAGGTCGACAGCCAGGACCGCATCACCTGCGATATATGAAGTATGACTGGTAAGCATACCATTTGCCGAAGCCGTGACTACGGAAATATTGCGTCCTGTAAAACCAGCAGTAATTACGTCCGGTACGGCGTCGCCATTCAGGTCACCTGCTACTGACATCCAGGGGAAACCATCGACGGAAATTGAGTCAGAAAACGTAAAACTTCCGTTGCCGTCTCCCAGCATGAGGCTTATGGTTTGTGATGAGTAGGAGCCGATGAAGAAATCCATGATGCCATCGGCATTTACGTCAGCCGAAGCACACGTTGTTTCCAGTATACCGTTAGTCTCAACGGGAACAGCTGTCTGAAAAGTTCCGGTCCCGGTATTCAAGAGTATGCTGGCGCTGTCACCGTCTCGAGTGGTTGCCACCAGATCGTCCCAGCCATCTCCGTCTAGGTCCGCAACGCACAGGCCGCGAATCCATGAACCGGGGGCACCTCCTTCGTAGGCGACTTCGTTTTGAAACGTGCCATCGCCAACACCCATAAATACGCTAATGTTTATTCCAGCACCGCTGCCGATAGCGATGTCGATTTCACCATCTCCATTAAAGTCTGCACCCTCATTAGTGCTCGGGCTGCTGGAAGATGGCATGTCATAGATCGTGAAGTTCGAATAATCTCCTGTGCCATCATTCAGGAAGACCCGAAAATCTGACGGGCCCTCATTGGGAATGACGAGATCGGACCAGCCATCATTGTCGAGGTCACCGCCATAGGCGCCATAGGCTAGAATAGCACCTTCTCCGTTTTCTCGAATAGGTATTTCGGAGTCGAAGACGAAATCAAAGGACCCACCTGACACAGAGGACCAGTACGACCATTGATAACCATGAGCAAGTGTGCCGCCTGCATTATCCGCAACATTTCGTGAGATCGAGACCGTCACGTGTTCTCCGGCAAAAAAAGGTTCGTCGGGAATAAAGCTCAGGGATGCATTATTCACCACCAGCTGGCCACTCGCCGGCCCGGACCATCTTCCGAAAACTCGAACTGATGCATTGTTGACCGTTGTGGCATTTAGTGTCCTGTTGAACGTAGCCGAAATGGTCGCACCACGATCGGCCCCAACGAAGTTTGCGGAGGGGGATACAGATGTCACCGTTAAGGGCTGCGCGCTTGCAGAGCCAAGGACCAGGATTGATAAAAGAAGACTGCTAAGTGCAGGCGATAGTCTCCAGTACATATTTATTTCTGGTGAGAAACTTGGTGGATCGATTGGTTGATGCAACAAAGGCGGGATAGTGCAGCGACTTAAAGCAGCGTCCGGCGGCTCGGTTTCCGGATGGCCGTGATTTTCTTCACGTCTCCGCCATTTCCAGTATCGACTGATTCGGGCGTTCATTGAATCTTCGATTATTCCGACTTGGTGCCTGAGTCGGTTTTGTCGTCTTGATGAATGTTAGGCGGGTTGCGCGAATCAAAATCCTGCGCGGAATCTCGACACATGCTGTTGTTGAAAACCCGAAACAGTCAATTGATACAAAATATTCAAAACGATGATCAACCAGATTATTCAATCAACCGGGCGAACCGGACCCATCCTTGGTGTCCTTCTGACCGTTCTACTTGCGGGAGCAGGCTTGACGTTTCCAGGAGACTCCTCGCGAGTAGATACCCTCGAGGTGGCCTTCGTGACTCACCTGGATATGAATCTTCCTGAGCAGGATGTTTATATCGAGCGGGTAAAGGGATCCGGAGAGGTATTTCGTGTAACAAACGGAGACCACGACATGGATGCCCCGCTTTTCGGCGTAGCTGAAGAAACTCCGCATGACCCGTTCAATCCCAAGGCGGTCGGCCCTTACAAGAAAGGGAAGAAGCTGGGACTAACACTGGGGCAGTGGTTAAAACAAACCGGTACGGGAACGTATTCGTGTGAGAACGGCACGGGCTCTCTCGACCTGAAGTTTAAAAATCTCATACCGCGTGGAGTGTATACGATGTGGCATGCGTTCATCGCGATTCCACCTCCGGTTCCGTTCACGGGAACGCTGGATCTTCCACTGGGCGCGCGCGACGGATCCGAGAGCGTGTTCGTAGCAGATCGTAAAGGTAACGCGACGTTTACGCATACGTTCGAGCCGTGCCTTCAGATGTCCGACACGTGGACCACTTCAATGCTGGCGATCAACTATCACAGCGATGGTAAAACGTACGGCGGACACCCCGGCCAGTTCGGCTTGCACTCTCACATTCCTCTGTTCGTCATGTTGCCATTGAGAGATGGCATTGACAAGTAGAGGTGCAAGGGGACTCTGGTGCTGGGCCAGAGTCCCTCTTAAATAATCCTACACTACCGATTTTAGCAAATGACGTGTACCGATGAAATCGCTCATCTATATCTTTCTGACTGTCATCATCATTTTTGGAACGTTCCTCGTTCAGGTCGAACAGGAATTTGATCCGGACAAACTGCCGGAGCCGATCAGCGAGAACGATTACGGACAACCCAGCTCCGCGGCCAAGGTAGAGCTTGGACGTCTGTTATTCTTCGACAAGATTCTAAGCGGTAACAAAAACATTTCCTGCGCTACCTGCCATCATCCCGACCATGCGACATCTGATGGCTTGTCACTCGGTTTCGGCGAAGGAGCAATTGGGCTTGGAACGATGCGCAAACCCGGGACTGATCCACGTACCGGAATCCATGAACGCGTCCCTCGAAACTCGCCGGCACTTTTCAATATTGGCGCGAAGGAATACACAACAATGTTCCATGACGGACGTGTTGAAGTAGACACCACGGGATATTACGCGAGTGGATTCATTTCGCCGGCCAAGTGGAAGCTGCCAGCAGGCCTGGACAACGTCCTTGCGGCTCAGGCAATGTTTCCAGTTACGTCACCGACCGAAATGGCGGGGCAGAAAGGAGAAAACCCGATTGCAGATGCGGTGTCGCTCAGCAACGCAGCCGGTCCCGGGGGTGTGTGGGAGCAGCTTGGCGAGAGGCTCCGGGAAATACCCGAATACGTGGAGCTTTTCGAAGCGGCTTATCCTGACGACGTTCGAAGCGCAAGTGACGTCAACTATGTCCTCGCGGCGAATGCTATTGCAGCATTCGAGGCTGAAGCGTTTCGACGGGATCGGTCAGCGTTCGACAAATATCTTGAATCAGGGACGGGATTGGCAGCAAGGCAGGAGCGAGGGATGAAGTTGTTCTACGGAAGAGCAAAATGCGTTAATTGCCACAGTGGCAAATTCCTAACTGACCACAAATTTCACGGCATCGCCATGCCGCAGATTGGTCCTGGCAAGTCTGATGGAAACGACCATTCATACTGGAGTACAACCGGTTTGCAAGGGTTTCCGGAAGATTTTGGTCGCGGCCGCGTTACGTTCAGGGAAAAAGATAACTTCCGGTTCCGGACACCGTCTCTTCGCAACGTTGCACTAACAGGCCCCTGGGGTCACGACGGAGCTTATGATTCGTTGACGGATATTGTACGCCATCATTTAGATCCGGTAAACTCGCTCACGGCATACCGATTGTCGGAGAAACTGTTGCCGCCGATTTCTGCCGTCGTCGAGACAACCGCGGAAGGCCCCATGCTCATTAATAGATTTATGAGCGAGAAAAGACTACGATCGTTTTTACAACGGGACAGCTGGGTGATGCAGAAGTCAGAATTGCGCGATCGGATTGCTTCGGCAAACGAGCTGGAAAGAATCTCCCTGTCTGATAGCGACATCGCTGATCTGGTTTCGTTCCTTGAGAGCCTTACCGATCCGTCGGTTACCGACCTCGGTGATCTGGTACCTGACCGCGTTCCCAGTGGGTTGCCGGTAAGTGATTAACGAAGGGAGGTGCGCGTTTGTCCGGGGGCAATTATCCATGCAGGATTCGATTCATGGTGTGGCAGTAGCCTGTATATTGTGTCCCCGGACAAATCAAACACCATGGACCCCGTTACGTCGCAGAATACATTCTACATTGTCGCCTATACGCTGGGTGCTGTTCAGGGGCTTTTTCTCGCCGCAATCCTGATCTCGCGAGACCGGTACGATGTACCCGCTCGAATTTTGGCCTTCATGATGATGGCGTTTTCGCTGGACCTGGCGGTGGCCGTCTACCATGCGAGCGGTCTGGACGAGAAATTCCCAGCACTGATCGGTATCGACTACCCGGTGGCGTTTCTGTACGGCCCCCTGATATTCCTGTACGCATATTCGTTGACCCGTCAACCATCGGGTGATCCGGGGCGATACTGGTATTTGCACTTCGTTCCCTTCGTGATTGCTACAATAATTGTGATGCCATTTTTACTTCAAAGTGGTGTCGTCAAGCTGGGATATATCAACGGATCTGACACGACTGCACTACACGCGGAAACATGGGACTGGATATTCCGCACCGGCAACCATATCAAGCTGACGATGGCAGTTATCTATGTCGGCCTTACGCTTGTCGTCATCAGCCGGCATCGAAAGCGGGTTCGGGAGAATTATTCTTACGTCGAGTGGGTCAACCTCACCTGGCTGCGCAACCTGCTCATGGGAATCATCATCCTGGCCGTGCTGACGATAGTTCTCTACGGATTTTCACTGGCGGGAAATTCGCCAGCGTTGGGACCCGATCGGACGTCTCATCTGGATGAGTATACCCTGTTGGGCGTATCCATCTTTATTTATGCGATCGGGTTTATGGGGCTGCGACTACCGAACGTGCTGGGCGGATCCATCGACGCTCGGCTTCAGCAGTCGATGCCTGAAGCGGACCCAGGTGCGTTGCGCGAATCGAGAAAAAAGATCGAGCTTACTGAAGAAAAAGCGCGCTACTCTAAATCCGGGATGAGTGACCACGCAGCTCAGCAGCACTATGCTCGTTTGCTTCGGATAATGTCGGAGGAGCACCCGTACCGACAGAGTAACCTGACGTTGACGGACCTCTCCGCGATGATGGACCTATCCCCGCACAACCTTACCGAGGTGATCAATACCAGAGCCGGGAAGAATTTCTATGACTTTGTGAATGAGTACCGTGTTGAGGAGGTGAAGTCGAGACTCGTCAATCCCGCATACGGACACCTGACGATTCTGGCGATCGGCCTGGAATCGGGTTTTAACTCGAAGTCTTCGTTCAACTCGGTATTCAAAAAATATACGGGGATGACGCCGTCTCAGTATAAAGAGAAGCACGCGTAGGCTCAAAACGGGTGCGATCCCGAGGGACTGGACGTCCCGACCCGTCGGCACGGGCATCTGTCAGCAACTGGTGAGGTAGGTTGCCAGCGTTCACGTAACCTACTACCCCGTCAAATTATGCCGACATCTTGTTTCGGGCGCAGCGTCATCGGCCGTTGTCTTTTCTATTTGCTTCTTTC
>CBDUKH010000106.1:0-12857 GCA_965367755.1 uncultured Rhodothermales bacterium | reverse complement strand
CAGTCGAAGACTATATATGGGGGGATGGAAAACGCCGGCGCCATCTTTTACCATGAGAATTCGATCGATGGCAACCGCTCATCGGAAAGTCTGTTTGCCCATGAGATTGCACATCAATGGTTCGGCGATTCAGTCACCGAGAAAGACTTCCACCATGTGTGGCTAAGCGAAGGCTTCGCCACTTACTTTGCACAGCTTTACACTGAACACAAGTACGGCACGCCTCAAATGAATGCCAACCTGCAACAGAGCCGCCAGAATGTTATCGACTATGCAGCGAGGAATCCTGACAGTCCTGTCGTTGACAGCTCTATAACCGTGCTGACTGATTTGCTATCTGCAAACTCATATCAGAAAGGTGGCTGGGTGCTGCATATGCTTCGTCGGGAAATCGGGGACAAGGCATTCTGGGATGGCATCCGAAGATATTACTCCACTTTCAGAGATTCCAATGCTCTTACCGGCGACTTGATTGATGTGATGGAATTCAGCTCAGGATCTGATCTCGACTGGTTTTTTGACCAATGGGTTTACACACCGTCGGTGCCCTCACTCACCGTCCGATGGAACTACAGTCCCGACACACAAACCGTCGCTATTGATGCAAGCCAGACTCATCCCTCTGGTTACATTTATCAGTTGCCAGTACAAATTGCGCTACACGATGCTCGCAGCGCGTCAACACAGACGGTTTCCTTCAGGATGTCGGCGCGATCGGGTCGATACACGTTCCCCGTCCCATTCACCCCGGACAAAATTCTCGTTGACCCTAATACCAACCTGTTGGCGAAGATAACGGTAACTGACCCTTCCTAATCCAATGCGGCTTTCGATACTCTTATTCGCAGTGCTCTTCTCATCCTGCAATCAAACAGATGATGATAGCGGCGCCTCGTTTTTCGACAGTATGAGCGCAGGTAACTTTGTTGACCTCACGTATTCATTCGATGACAGTACCGTGTATTGGCCGACCGCTGATGGCTTTGTGTTTGAATTCGGAACGGCAGGAGAGACACCCGCGGGTTTCTATTATGAAGCGCATGCCTACAGAGGATCAGAGCATGGCGGGACACATCTCGACGCACCTATTCATTTCTCAAGTGGCCGGCAAACCGTTGACGAGATCCCGTTGGAGAGACTCATCGGGTCGGCGGTGGTTGTCGATGTGTCAAAGTCAGTTTCCAGAAACAGAAATTATGAGATTACCACTGATGATGTGTTAGCGTGGGAATCCGCGCACGGCCGGGTACCGAGTGGTTCAATCGTACTTTTCAGGACGGGCTTCGGACAGTACTGGCCGGACCTGGAGACATATCTGGGTACATCTGAGAAAGGACCAGATGCAATCGCCAAGTTATCATTTCCGGGAATCAGCCCCGAAACTGCGAGCTGGCTGGTCACAGAAAGGGATATTGCTGCCGTTGGAATTGATACAGCAAGCATCGATCGGGGGCAATCGACTAAGTTTGAAACACACCAGATTTTGTTCGCTGAGAATATTCCAGCATTCGAAAATGTGGCCAACCTTGAATTGCTCCCCGCTTCGGGTGCGGTGGCGATTGCTCTACCCATGAAGATCGCAAAAGGCAGTGGCGCGCCTCTCAGGATAGTTGCGTGGATCGCTGATTGATTATCGTAGGTCGTCCCTTACGACTACGCCATCTTTCATTACGAACCTTACGTTCCGTACAGCGCTTATGTCATCAAGCGGGTTCCCCTCAATTGCGACGAGGTCGGCCAGGAATCCCTCGGCAATCTGGCCGAGAGTGTCGCGTTCGTGCATAAGCGAAGCATTGGTCACGGTTGCGGCGTGAAGTACCGCCTTGGGTTCCATCCCGTAGGCTACCATTAATTCGAGTTCACGCGCATTGTCTCCATGACTGAACACGCCGACGTCAGAACCTGCGCACATAGTTACGCCGGCAGATATGGCATCTCGTATGCTTTGCTTTTTTCGGACAATTCGCGGCGGATCATCCATCTGACCTGGTACCCATCCCCCATATTGCGCGATAGCATCACCAGCAGCAATCGTGGGGCATAGGATCACACCTTTCTCGGCCATTAATGCAAAGACCTCCAGCGTTCCTCCGTCTCCATGTTCGATGGATTCTACGCCGGCGTTTACAGCGCGTCTCATTCCTTCAGCCGTACTGGCGTGAGCCACGACGGTCCTGCCCGTAGTCTCCGCGGTCACGACGGCCTGCCTCAACTCTTCTACCGAGAAAGTGGGCATTGCTTCTCCTGACGGACCCCAACGGTAGTCGGCGTAGACTTTAATAAAGTCCGCACCATGACCGATCTGATCGCGCACCACACGCTGAATTCCTTCGAGTCCGTCGGCTTCTTCAGCACCCAGAGGGACGCTCACATGTGAGGCAAAACCTTTAGGTCCATAACTTCCGGTCGCAACAATTGCCTTGCCCGCGACAATCAGTCTCGGGCCTTCGATAACTCCTTTTTGAATAGCCTGCTTGACACCGACGTCAGCGTAGCCTGCGCCTTCCGAGCCAAGATCGCGCAACGAAGTGAAGCCTGCCTGCAGCGTTGCCCGCGCATGCACCGCCGCCCTGATGGCACGTTCTGCTTCGGATTCTTTAAGCACTTGATCATTCCATGACGTCTCGTCGTATGGATGTAACAAGACGTGAGAATGAGCATCAATAAGTCCCGGTATGAGGGTCAAGCCTTTAAGATCAAGGTGTATCGCGTCTTCCGGGATGACGACATCCGGATTCTGGCCTACACCAACAATCACGTTTCCAGCGACGACAACTGTATATCCCTCATGCATGTCGTGTCCGTCGTATACCGCATCCGGGGACAACACATAGAATTGAGGTGGAATTTGCGCAGATCCATAAAGCGTTGCGTAACAGGATAACAGGATGATAATTGCCAGGCGCTTGATCATATTCATCTGCTAATAATTTGTCTTAACACATGAAAGGATAAAAAGAAATATATTTACGGTCTGAATTATTCCGAGAAATCGCCATTACGATGCAAATTGCAGCTACTACTACACTGGAGTCTGCAGTATCGATGAAATGGATAATCAGCAGGCGGATGGACATGGTCTGGTTCATCGGTAGTGCCTTAAGTGCTTACGTTCTTCTGTTTTTAAATGCGGGACTGGGTTGGGACATGGTGACGATCTGGTTTATCTGGGTCGTCTTCATTGACAGCCCGCATTTTTTCGGTACTATCAGTCGCACATATTTCGATAAACAAGAGTTCGCCCAGCGAAAGAAACTCCTGCTTGGAAGTTTACTCTGGTTTGTCGCCGGCCCGGCGATGATCGTGCTCTCTTACATGCTATTCCGAAGTGGAGTCATTGGCTATCAACTTCCGTGGAAGCTCTTCCTGGTATTTTTTGGACTATGGGCTTACTGGCACATAGTTCGACAGCATTACGGTTTCATGCGGCTGTATCAGAAGAAGAACGGAGAGGCTGATGTTGTTGACATGCGCATCGACAGTTTTCTCCTGTATGCAGGCCTCATCCTTCCCTTCATCTCGTTCGTCGTTCGTCATCCAGCGGCACGAGAACAGCTTGGACTTGTAGCTACCGTCCCCCCTCTTCCCGATTCGATTCTGCTGACATCCCAGTATACCTGGGAACACTGGATTGTCGTAGGAACAACAATAATCATTCTTGCTGCAGCTGTTGTTTTCATTCTTCGGCAGGCGCAAAAAATACTCAATGGGGAAAAGGTTAATGGCCCCAAGATGCTCTTCCTGCTCGCCGTCGTTCCGCTACATATTTATATTTGCTATTCACCTGCTGTACTTGCCGCAAGCCTGCTCGCATTTGGTGCTTTCGTAACGATCTTTCACGACTTTCAGTATCACGCCATTGTGTGGTTTCATCATCGTAATCGCTACCACAAGCCTGGCGTAGACAAGGCGAAGTTTGGGCTGGCGCCCCGGATCTCTCGCTCGCTCCCCGGTTATCTGGCATGCGGTGTGATGTTTGCAGTTATCTTCCGCCTGCTTGGATGCTCTCTTGAGATTCACCCCGGGTGTGGTCCTTTCGTCATCACCAGCAACGTTCAGCTTTTTGGTGGGATGAATACAGACTCCTTATTGAAGGCCGTTTTCCTTGGATTTCCTCTCCATCATTATTTCGTTGACCAGTTTATCTGGAAGACGAGCAAAGACAAAGAATTGAAACGAGACCTCAAACTTGAGTAGAGATTATTCCCGCGCGACGTCCGCTTCTTCTTCAGTCTCCACGATGGTACCGGTCTCCAGTTCGTAAACGATACGATCGGCGTCGTAGACATGGTCCAGTGCCGCTCGCATTCCACGTACATCGACGCTCACTGCCCTCGCCTTATCCGTCTGATAAATAAATGCAGACGGTAAGCTTTCGATATTGCCGTCGAAAACCAGGCCGACAACATTGAGATTCTTGTCGAGAAGCGGTGAGCCGGAGTTGCCGCCTATGATATCATTGGTCGATACGAGATTTAGCTTCGTCGCCCGATCGAACGAACCGGGTGCGGTCAGCCATCGCTGCGGAAGATCCCATTCACCTGCATCTCCTGACAACGCATGAGAATAGTGTCGATTGTAAAGTCCGTAGAACGTTGTAAACGCCGGAGCGTGCGTACCGTTGTATTCGTAGCTTGAAACCACTCCGTCGGCGATGCGCAGCGAAAATGTGGCGTCTGGCGGTCGTTCTGTTCCATAGATCTCAAAACGAGCACGTCCATGTTGGGCGTTCAATTCCGTTTCCCGTGCCCCGAGGCCTGCGAAGGCGCTCTGATAGTTTTGCAGTCGAGTCGAAATGGCTTCAACAATAGCCAGAGCGGGGTCCGTTTCGGGGAAGGTCCCGGATGCAATCGCTGATGATAATTTTTCGGTGTCGCTGAAGATCGAATTGGAAATGACAGAAGTCGCGACTTCCTCCGGGCTCCGACCTTTAAGAATTTCGGTGACCGTCGCATCGTCGGAGCCAAGGTATGTCGCGAAATCCCGAAGGCGTGCCTCAAGGAAGAGACGATCGATGTGACTGTCTTGCTCAATGCTTGCGATCTGTGCAGTCAGTTCAAGCAATTGATCTTCGCTGACTCCGACATTTTGTTGCTGCGAATACGTCCTTGCCAGCATTGCCCGGCCTAATGTAGCGGACGACAGGCTTCCACCTGGGAACAGCGCCAGGAAGGCGCCATATTCTCCGGCAAGGGTTCGTTTTTCTCGCTGGATGACAGCGATATCATCAATGATATTGGCACCTGGTACGTTGACTTCGCTATCTCTTTCGGATAGCAATGCGTCCAGATCGCTCAAGAACTGTCGCTCTGTGTCGGCTCGGCGCGACATTAACATCGGGTCATTCAACCCTTTTACCCTGCCGGTGTACAATTTTTGTGTATTCTTGAGACCGAAGATTTGGTTTAGCAGCTCTGGCGACGGGTTTTCGTCATAGTATGTTTGAAGTGCATCGATTCTGGAGTTGAGAAGATTCAGAATGTATTTCTCCTGAACGTCGCGTCGCCATTCCAGTTGTGCCATCGTTTCCAGCCTGAGCGTCGATCCCGGATTGCCGACCACGAATACCGGATCACCTTCAGAGGCGCCATCCATACTCCAGGAGAAATAGTGTTCCGGCTGGTAAGGCTTGTCATCCTGATAGACTCTGAAGAACGTCATGTCCAGAGCATATCTCGGATATGTGAAGTTGTCTGTGTCGCCACCGAAATAACCGAGTTGCAACTCCGGCGCCATGACCAACTTGATATTCGAGAACCTTTTGTAGGTGTATGCTGCATACCTTCCTCCATTGTAGAGGCTGATCACCTGGACAGTCATTCCTGCCGCTTCGCCGCCCGCAGCTGCGAGTAATCTTTCCGTGATTGCGGTAATTGCATCCTGGCGTGCCGCTGCTTTCTCTGCATCCGTCTCCATTTCGCGAACGGAGTCGAAGACCTCATCTGTCACATCCTCGATGGAAATGAGCTGATCTACGTACAAGCCTTCGATGTGTCGTTCATCTTTAAGAGCGGAGGCAACAAACCCCTCGTGCAAGAGGTCCTCGCCGTCGCGGGAAACCTGTGCAACCGAGCTTCGACCGCAATGATGATTCGTCATCACCAGGCCGTGAGGTGAAACGAAAGACGCGCTGCAATTTGGGAGTCTCAACGAACCGAGGCGCGCCTTCTCGAACCATGAATCAGCTGGCTCAAAACCATATGTCGATTCGAAAAAATCTGCTGGCGGGTAGTCAAAGGTCCACATCTTCCCATTATCAAATTCACCTGCCGTGTCCTGTGCAAGGGCAGTCGGAATTGGGGTAACGAAAAACAGGATTAGCAGGATAATGCAGTACTGGATACGAGTCACGTTGACCTCTGACAGAATGTTTTTGGCAAGAACTAGAAGAAGACAATAGGAACGCCGCCGGGTTCTTGCCGGATCCATCGTTTGGTTACAGGCGGCGGTATAAGCTCACGGACAGAGCCGTTTCGGCTTTGTCGGACAGGCCGATATTCGTCCGTTCAGCCCACAATTTTAGATGCTCAAATTATGCCATATTCAGGCATTTTTCAGTGTTCAGATAGGTGCGTTGACGGCGCTCAGCAGAATACCAAAGATATCGTGTGAATAGACGCCCCGAAAACACGTTTTGATGCCGTTTTTTTAGCTTTTCCGGCGGTTTTGGAGTAAATTATTTACTAATAGCCCGACGGTAAATCCCATCCAAATTATCCCATTAATAAAGCGATTTGCGTGACTGATTTGACTCGCATACCGCCGAGTCTGACCACAACTCGCTAGCAGGTCTATGGAAGCTGATAACACACGCGTAATTCCTATCAACATTGAGGACGAAATGAAGTCCTCGTACATCGACTATTCGATGTCGGTGATTGTGGGAAGGGCGCTCCCGGACGTTAGAGATGGACTCAAACCTGTACACCGCCGTGTGCTCTACGGCATGAGCGAACTCGGCATGACTGCAGGTGCGAGCTACAAGAAAAGTGCGCGTATCGTCGGTGAGGTTCTGGGTAAGTATCACCCCCATGGGGATACGGCTGTTTATGACACCATGGTCAGAATGGCGCAAGATTTCTCGATGCGCTACCCTCTTGTCGATGGTCAGGGTAACTTCGGTTCGGTAGATGGCGATTCGGCAGCCGCCATGCGGTATACTGAAGCCCGGATGACGCGCCTCGCAGAAGAGATGCTGCGAGACATCAACAAGGAAACCGTCGATTTCCAGGAGAACTTTGACGGCTCACTGCAGGAACCAGTGGTAATGCCTTCGGCATTTCCGAATCTTCTGGTCAACGGAACAGACGGTATTGCTGTCGGCATGGCGACAAAGATTCCGCCGCACAACCTCCGTGAGGTAATCGAGGGAATTCTGGCCTATATAGATGACCCCGAAATCACCATTGATGACCTGATCAAACACATCCCCGCACCAGACTTCCCGACGGGAGGCCTCATTTACGGATACTCGGGCGTACGGCAAGCATATCATACGGGACGTGGGCGCGTTATCATGCGCGCTAAAATGCGGGAGGAAGAATTCAAGAGTGGTAGAATAGCGCTGATCATTGACGAAATTCCTTACCAGGTAAACAAGAGCTATCTACTCGAAAAAATTGCCATCCTGGCGCGTGACAAGAAAATTGAAGGCATCAGCGATCTTCGTGATGAGAGCGATCGTGACGGAATGCGAATCGTAATCGAGCTAAAGCGGGACGCGGTTCCCATGGTTGTTCAGAACCAGCTCTACAAGTATTCGCAGTGTCAACAAACGTTCGGTGTCAACTTCGTTGCACTGGTGAACGGCCGGCCGCGCACGCTTAACATTAAGGAGGCGGTACATTATTACGTTGAGCATCGGCACGAAGTAGTTACCCGACGAACGGAATACGACCTCCGGAAAGCTGAGGAGCGAGCACACATCCTCGAAGGCCTTACAATTGCACTGGATCATCTCGATGCTGTGATTACCATTATCCGAAATTCGCCGGATACCGACACGGCAAGGGAAAATCTGATGAATGGCGTTCTTCCGTCCAAGCTCACTACAGATCAGCTTGAACGACTGGGCCTGCCGACACACGGAAAACAACTTTTCTCTTTAAGCGAGATCCAGGCGAAAGCAATTCTGGAGATGCGACTAAGCCGCCTTACCGGTCTAGAGCGCCAGAAGATAGAAGATGAATACAGGGAGGTCCTTGCACTCATCGAAAAGCTGAAAGGCATTCTGGCCGACGAAGGCATGCGAATGCAAATCATTAAAGATGAACTTGCTGAGATACGAGACAAATATGCAGACGAGCGCCGGACTGAAATAGACTTTACCGGCGGTGGAGATCTAATCGTTGAAGACCTTGTGGAAGACGATCACATGGTTGTAACGATCACGCATCAAAGCCTGATCAAGCGTACCGATGTCACCGAATATCGACAACAGGGCCGAGGTGGCAAGGGGTCACGCGGTAGTGGGATGCGTGATGAAGACTATATCGAACATCTGTTCGTTTCGTACAACCATGACTATCTGTTATTCTTTACTGACAAGGGCAAATGTTACTGGCTGCGCGTCTATGAGATACCAGAAGGCACCAGAACCGGTAAGGGTCGGTCAATTAGAAACCTGATTAAGATTGGCCCCGAGGATCGCGTGAGAGCAGTCCTGGCGGTTGCCAAGGAAGATTTCAGGAGTGATGACTTTTTGAATGATCACTACGTGTTTATGTCAACACGGAAGGGTCAGGTCAAGAAAACTAGCCTGAAGAAATTCAGCCGACCGAGAACGGACGGGATTATCGCAATCTCTGTCGTCGACGGAGATGAGCTCTACGAGGCCCACCTGACAAATGGTAATACCAACATTATTCTTGCATCGTCGAGTGGAAAATCGATCCGATTTAACGAACGTGATGTGCGATCCATGGGCAGAAATACCCAGGGTGTCCGGGGCATAGCGCTCGGTCCAAACGAAGTCGTCGTAGGGATGGTTGTCGTCGAAGGCTCCGACCGGAACGTACTGGCGATCAGTTCCAACGGATACGGTAAACGAACAAATCTTGACGACTACCGTGTCCAGTCTCGTGGTGGAAAGGGCATTATCACGATGAAGACGACCAGCAAGACTGGCGACCTCGTTTCCATTAAGGGCGTGCTCCCTACAGACGACCTTATGATTGTAACCACTTCGGGAATCTTGATCCGAATCACGGTTGCCGGCATCAGCACAATGGGACGAAACACACAAGGTGTACGACTCATCAAGCTGAAGGGAGACGATGCCATAGCAGATGTAACGCGAGTGCTGGAAGACAAAGACGAGGAAGTCCAACCGGATATAGAGCCGGCCTCCGATGGCGCCGATGGAGCATCTACCGATCCTCCGGAGATTGCTCCGACTCCGGAAGGCTAACGAGAAATCGGACACCACGAGTCATGATTCAGCTCGTTCCAGGCTGTGTCTATCGAATCTGGTATTTACGTTGTCCGTGGATGTTGGCTGTTCTATCTTAGTCAGCTTGTAATGCTATCCATGAATAAGCAACGTGATGCATCACGATACCGAGGCAGTCGTCAGGGCTCGGGTTATGGAGTTACTGGACGCATGGGCACAGACCGGTCCGGGCTCTATCGATAGATTCCTTCCATACCTGTCAGAATCGTTCACAGGACTCGGCACCGGCCCGGGAGATTATTACGCGAGTCGCGATGATGTTCGTGAGATGATGGTTCGCGAACAGACGGACATGCCTTATCCGGTCACGGTTAGCGTTCCCGAGCTGCACGTTCGAGTCCTTCAACCGGATGTATCGTTGGCGGAGGGAGCGTTGAATCTTGAGATCGATATCGACGGAAACATTAATCACGTAGCGCCTCGATTCTCATTTATCTTCCAGATGGAAGGCGATCAGTGGTTACTAAGTCATTTCCACTTCTCAGAGCCGGATGTCAGTCAGATCGAAGGCGGCACGCTGATGGACGCGTTGCAGGAACGCAACAGGCGTTTGGAAGAAGAGGTTGCGCGTCGGACCAGAGAACTTGCGGAGTCACTGGAGAATCTCAAGGCGACGCAGGCACAATTAGTCCAGCAGGAGAAGATGGCATCGCTGGGTGTACTCACCGCGGGGATTGCTCATGAAATAAAAAACCCGCTAAACTTTATAAACAATTTTGCAGCTATCTCGGCTGAGCTAATTGACGAAGCATCCGAAGAGACGGATCCTGAAATCGTGCGCGAGATGCTGGGAGATCTGCGAGTAAATGTCACAAAAATCGAAGAGCATGGCCGTCGTGCTGACAGCATAGTCCGCTCGATGCTCGAGCATTCGCGAAGCACCGGCGGCGAGCGCCGGGCGACGGACATCAATTCGCTGGTTTCGGAATATATCGATCTTGCCTGGCATGGCAAGCAGGCACAGGGAGTATCGGTAGACGTTGAAATGGTGCGGTCTTTCGGAGAGGATGTCGGAGAAGTGGAGATAGTGCCACAAGAGATCGGTCGCGTGCTCTTGAACCTGATAGGTAACGCCATCGACGCTGTGGTAAGTGCATCCTCACGAGCGCAATTGCGAGGTAGACCATCGGTTATGGTTACGACGCGTCGGGATCGTGGGTATGTTGAAGTATCGGTGGCGGACAATGGTGGGGGTGTCGAGGGAGGGACCGAGTCGAAGATTTTTGAGCCATTCTTTACCACGAAGCCGACAGGTAGCGGGACGGGGTTAGGCTTGAGCCTGAGCTACGATATTGTCTCTCAGGGGCACCGGGGAACGTTGTTGCTTGAGAATGATGAAGGGCGCGGAGCAACATTCATTATGCGGTTGCCTGTCTCTGGTAGCTAGATTGGTGTTGGGCGTGAGGTATTGTCATTCAGGAGCCCCTCGGTTCTTTTTCCTAGAGTTTTTCCTAGGAAATTTCTAGCATTTTCCCATTGTGTGCTCGCAGCAAAAATTGATTAAGTTGCTACTGGGGCGGAGGATGGTGGCCCCCGCGGGATTTGGCACTTTTGAAACGAGCCCGAAGTGGTAAACTGATGTCCCGGATACGAATTCGAATATCGTAAAAAAAGTAACCCCCGTGGCCAAAGGCCACGGGGGTTACGTCTCTTTCAAATCTCTTAAACCCTACTTCACCAAAGACAGCTTTCGTGTCTCGACAAAGTCAGTTCCCGTCACTCGAACGAAATACGTTCCACTCGACAGTGCCGACCCATCGACCCGGAATGTATGCTGCTCAAGCGCACTCAGATTTCCACTGTGCAACTGCTGCACTCGGCGCCCGGCCACATCATACAACTCGATAGTCACCTGCTGCTCATCTCTTAACAACAGTGTGAACTGCGTCTCCGGATTGAATGGATTAGGATACGCGGCAGACAATGTGTACGATTCAGGAATTCCTACTGAGGCTTCAACCTCATCGCTGTACAATACGCCGCCACTGAGATCCGTCATGCGCAGACGGAAAGTGTAAACTCCAGGCGCAAGGTCCGTGGAAGAATAGCGATACTCATTCTTCGATCCACTATTCCCAACGCTTTCGACATCCGCGAGGGAGCGGAACGACGCCTCAGATCGTGTCTTGTACTCAATGCCGAAGCTACCGTTATTATTCTCTGAAGACGTTGTCCAACGGAAATCAACTCCCGTGTCACTGCCTATTGCCGTAAATTCGGATAGGTTAACGACGAGTAGCGTCTCATTCATAAATACGCCGGTGCCATGCGTACCGACTAGCAGACGTCCATCCTGAGATCGCCCGCGGATCATGTCGACGACTACGTTTCCGATCTCTGTGTCGCCTTCCTGTGTCCAGACTGTAGATCCACCCGTGAACGCTGTTGTGGAATACACGCCAGTACTACCACCGATGTAATAAGGTGTAATCGTTCCTGGCACAATCGCTATGGTCCGGATCGATGGACCGTCAGCACCTGCAAGATTGCCCTCTACATCTGTCCAGGTACTTCCACCATCAGTTGATCGCCAGATGCTGGCTACTTCGTAATTGGAGAATACGACAATGACGTGATCAGAATCGGTGGGGTCTACCGCTATGTCGCTAGTATATCCCAGAGGAAAGGATCCGCCTGTGATAGTAGTAGGGGTAACACCAGACGTTGCCGTATGAGCATCGTCGATCCGAAAAAGCCTGCCTGACGAAGTGCCGAAATACAACACGTTGGCATCATTGGTTGATGACACCGCTACAGCTGTGATCCGTTCGAGATCTGGATCGATCGCCGGAGTAATTGACGGCAACAAATCAGTCCAGTTTGTGGATTTTGTCGAAGTCGAACCGTCAAGTGTGATACCATCAAGATCCGAGTTTCTCCACATCGTCTCGCCCTCAGCGAGGAACATCATTTGTTGATCCGATGGATTCAGAGCATATGGATTCGCAAACAGGTAATTCGTAGCACCGGTCGGATCAATTCTTACATCAGCTACAAACGCATTCGCAGCGTCATATTGCCGACGGTAGATCTCACCGAACTGAGCTGCAAAATATCTGGAAGTGCTCGTGGCTGGTGATTCATCATCAGCGACCTGACACACTATCCCATCTCCACCTAACTCCTCCACCCACGGGTCTGTCGAGATTCCGGAAGTGGTTCCCCACGATCCATTATCTTGCATTCCACCGCCAAGAAACGGGTCGCTTGGATTCGAGTTCATGCACACGGCATAGAACTGCGTCGTGTAGTATCCATTATTCAGATCATCCCACACCACTGATCCGTCACCTGCTGCAAGGTTGTTCAGCGTTACGTGCACACCGCCGTCGGAGCCAGTATATAGTGTATCCGGGTTGTCAGGATGGAACACAAACGCGTGCTGATCCGGATGATGCCCGGTGTA
>CBDUKH010000105.1:0-12859 GCA_965367755.1 uncultured Rhodothermales bacterium | reverse complement strand
GCCAGAGCGCGATATGTCGCCCGGAGAGTCCGGCTGGATAACGTTCTCCGCTGGCCGGGCGAACGATTTGCGGGGTGGTTGATGCAGTCGGCTTCCGGGACGCGTCAACGGCCATTTCGGCCTGACGATACAGATTTGGCACAAGTTCAGAGATCTCATAGCCGCCCGAAGTAACGGCGATATCGTACCTATCCGGGTCCAAAAACTGCGAAACGATACTGTATATATGGCGAACGCCGTCAGGTCGCAGTGGTCGATAGGCCAGATACTCATTGAATTCTATCTCGACGGTCCTGGCGGCGGCGTCTATATTGATGCCGCTCATGGCGGTGCCGGGCTGCATCTCGCACGGCGTGGTGCTGAGACTGCAGGATTGAATGATTGCCGTAGCAGCCATGTATGCAGACGCTTCCAGTGGAGATGAGTATTCAGGAGGAACGTCTGAGGGGATAGATCGGCAGGAGGCGAGAAATACGGCTGCTGCTATTGCTACAAGGCGTGAGGAACTGGACGTCATTGACAAAATGAGGTTCGTAATTGAAACGCGCATCGTAAGGATTTTGCACCAATGAAGCATCAGGCATCGGTTGCTTTGAATCGGTTCACTGGTTATAATGGTGGATGCAGAATTTCATGGTGTTTTTTTTGATTCTAAAGGTACGAGTTATGCGCAAAGCTACAATTACATTTCTGAGCATGATATTTCTAGTCGGGATGTCTCATGCACAGACAGTGGAACTCAATTTCGAGGTTCCGACTGGTGACTTCATGGATGGTTATACCGTGGGTCTACAGTCTGGGGCACGCGATATTGCCGGACCGTATGATCTCGATGGAGATTCTAAGTACGAAGTCCTCGTTACAGACTACACAGGTGGAGGTCGAGTCCATGTTCTCGAAAACAATGGACCTGATACATGGGAATTAGTCTACTCGACACCATGGATGGATTCTACTGCCTCGACTGAAAATATCCGAGCCGCTGTTGGTGGAGATGTCGATGGAGATGGTCACGGAGAAATTATTTTCTTTTCTGGCCGCGTATTCTCTGCGACATCACCTTACGAGCCAGGCTTGTTCTTCTTTGAGCACACTGGGAGCGATGATGATTACGGCACAGCCCCGGCAACCATCTATAATTTTGGTGCGGAAATTCCGGATCGCTGGAGAAGTGAGCAGATAAAAACTGCCGACGTAGATGGAGACGGAGCTCAAGAAATTCTCTTCGGTAATAATGGTGCCGCCAACGAATTTGATTCGTGGTACATCCTTTCCGTAACCGGTGACATCGGCTCAGGATTTGAGACTTTCGTACAGGAGGCTCGATGGACAACCCGCGACCTCGCTCCCGATCCGGTCAACCGTGGCGGTGGTAGCGCCTACGGAATCGTACCCGCCGACCTTGATGGTAGTGGCGACGGTTTATACGAACTGTCTATGCAGAGCTGGAACAACTTCAACTTTGCGAACGCTGTTGCTACGGGAGCCGACACTTATGCCACAGTCGACGACACCACTGGTTGGCTTCAGGCATGCGACGGCACTATATGTGGTGACCACGTTTCACTGTTCAGCGGTGCTGCTGGTGATGTAAACCTGGATGGAGACGACGAGGTATTCTGGCCTCGCTATAACAGCTTTGGCGAGGCTGCTGTCTCGATGCTCAATTACGAATCAGGCGAAGATCCACAGAGCATCAGTTTCGACCAGCTGAATCTGGACTTCTTCAAAGGACTTACAAACTTCGGCGTTGCAGTTGGTGATTTCACGGGAGATGGCTACCCGGACGTAATCGGAGCAGGTGCTTCGTATACAGCTGCGAATGCGGATGCTGGCGATCCTTCATCGTGGATCAACGTAGCCGCTTACATCGGCCCGGATCAAGGCAATGTTGAAGACACTCTGAACTGGGATGTCCGAACAATTGACACAAGCTCACCCGCTGATGTCTGGCACATGAACACTGTCAGCCGCGACTCAGCTGGTGTTTTGTCTACATACCACGAAACAGCAGCTGGCAAGTTTACGACAAAGCTTGCGTATCTCGGAGACGCTGACTCAGACGGCTATGCTGAAGTAGCGATGGCGTTCCAGAGTGTACCTGACAGCGTTCAGACAATCGATGAAGTCTGGAATGCTGACTCTCTTCGATACGATCGTACGGTCACAGCAACAGTTGCGGCACAGCGCGAGTTCATGAGAATTGTCTCAACTGATGGATTCAACACCGGCGTTGAAGACACTCGTTTCGTGTTGCCAACCGATTACAAACTGTTCGACAACTATCCGAACCCGTTTAATCCGACGACTACTATCGGATTCGACCTTCCACTGGATAAGCGCGTCAGCGTTAAGGTCTATGACGTTTCTGGTCGCCTGGTTAAGACATTAATCAACGATCAACTGCTTCCGCAGGGCGTTCATGAGATCACGTGGGATGGTACTTCGTCCTCAGGAGCTGCTGTTGCAAGTGGTACGTATCTGTACTCACTCGAGTATGGAAACTTCCGACAGAGCAAGACCATGACACTTGTTAAGTAGTTCTGATCAAGTTTGACATTGAGGGGGGAAGCTTGTCAGCTTCTCCCCTTTTTTGTTTTTGTCGAAGAAGGATGCAAGACACCTTTGTTTCTGCCTTTTCTATCCCTATTTCTTCCGTATCTTTCGTAGGTAAGAACCGTTCACTTCAGAAACACCTTCCAGATGAGTACAGGCTACCAGGTTCACAACAACGATCGACCTATGCGACTGGTTACAACTTTTCTCTTTTCTCTACTCCTCGTTGGATTCTTACTGCCCGATAATGCGTCTGCGCAAGGCAAGATTGCCGGTAGAGTCACCGACCAGAATTCTGGTGAAGCCCTGATAGGTGTTAACGTCGTTATTGACGGTTCCACCCAGGGAACGGTTACTGATATTGACGGCAATTATGTAATTCTAAACGTCCGCCCGGGTGAGTACACGCTTCTGTTTTCATACGTGGGATTTCAATCCCAGCGTATCGACGGCATTCGGGTTTCAACAGGGCAAACCACCCGGTACGATATCTCGATGTCAGAACAAGTCATCGAGGGGCAGGAAATTATTATCCAAGCGGAACGGCCACTCGTACAAAAGGACCTCACCGCATCCAAGAAAACGGTTGTAGCAGCAGAAATCGATGCGTTGCCTGTTGAAGGATTCTTTGGTGTACTCGTCACACAGGCTGGTGTCTCAACCGGTCCGAGCGGCGAGATCCACATTCGTGGTGGTCGTAGTAATGAAGTCTCATACTTGATTGACGGTGTCTCTGTTGGGAATCCGTTTGATACCAATGGTCTCGCTACGAGCGTGTCGCAGGATGCAATTCAGGAAATGACGGTAATCTCCGGGGCATTCAACGCTGAGTATGGCCGCGCGATGTCGGGTATTGTGAATCTCGTGACGAAAGAAGGTGGAGATGACTATACCGGACAGATAAGCTTTTACGGTGGAGATACGTTCACCACGCATGATGACATTTTCTTCACTCCGAGTGGAGTCCGCCTGAATGACTACACGCTTCAAGGCAGCGTAAGTGGTCCGCTTCCGTTCTTCAAGAAAATGAAGTTCTTTGTGTCGGGTCGAAGCGATGTTGACGATGGATCGATCTGGGGCATCCGACAACACGCACCATCAGATTCAGCCAACTTCAACGAGAACCCGTGGTACTACGAAATCAATGGCGTGCCCATCTCGCAAATAACCGATTCGACAGCGCTGCCCTCCGAAGTCGTACCAATGAACGATCGTTCGAGCAACAACATTATCGCCAAGCTATCGATCAGACCGTTCAAGGCGACCAAAGTTGAGTACTCGTACATTCGCGATTTCAGTACGCGCAAACCGTTTGTATTCGACTACAGGTATAATCCGGACGGCGTAGTAACAAATCGTGATCGCAGTCACAACCATGCCCTTCACTGGACGCATACGCTCAACGATCGAACGTTTTATACCCTGAAGATGTCGTATGCGAATAGTTTCTTCAGTCAATATTTGTATGAGGGTCCACTTGATCCTCGCTACGTCTCAACCGGTGCCATTGTCGGATTTCCAGGCACCAACTTCCTGATGGGTGGAGATCAGAAAGGCCATGTGTATGAGTCTTCAATCTCATACCGTGCTAAACTTGACCTCACGAAGCAAATCGGTGCAATTCATGAGACGAAGTTCGGCCTGGAGTATCAGCGCCATTCGTTGAACAGGGAGAACTTCGTTGTCCTCTTTGACGGAGATATTTATCGGGAACCGACAGTGCCAGAGGTTGGATCGCCGGCTCACGATAAATATGGCTGTCGAGAATTTATCTCGGTACCAACAACAACGGACGTGCCCTGCGCTGCTCAGGCCGTCAACGAGTTTAGCGCCTTTGCCCAGGACAAACTTGAGTTCGATGATTTCATTATCAATGTTGGCCTCCGTTACGAACTGTTTGATCCAAACGGGCAATACATTCCTGACCTGCTCGATCCGAAGGCAGAGCTGGCAGATGCGACCAGGAAGCAGCTGGTCCTGCCACGCGTAGGCGTTTCCTTTCCGATTACTAACGCCGGAATCATCCATTTCTCCTATGGCCATTTTGCCCAGATGCCCGAGCTAAGGAGAATGTATGTTAATCCGGAGTTTGAATTCCCGGTCGGTACCGCACCAACTTTCGGCAATACGAACATGCGTCCAGAACGATCTGTCCAGTATGAGATCGGGCTGCAGCAGCAAGTTGGACCGTCAATGGCACTGGATGTGACGGGTTTCTTCAAAGATATCAGGGACTACCGTGCGCTCCAGAACGTTCGCTACAGTACTATTGCTGGCGAAGACCAATTCAGCATTTATCTGAACAAGGACTACGCTAACGTAAAGGGTGTTACGTTCTCTCTTACGAAGCGTCGTCCGAGAAACGGATATCTCTCCGCCAACATCGATTACACGTTCCAGATTGCCGAGGGCAACAACGACGACTCCGACGCCTTCTTCTTCAACTTCCTGTCTGGAAAAGAGAATGAGTTCGAACTCGTGCCGCTTGATTTTGATCAGCGACACATTGTTTCGAGCACAGTCACACTTTCTGACCCGGGAAACTGGAGTGCCTCATTTATCAGCCAGTTCTCTACCGGGTATCCGTACACTCCCCTCCTGCTCGATCAGAATATTGATCAGCTGCCAAACAGCGGAAGAAAGCCATCGCAAATAAAATTGGATGCGCACATCTTTAAGGAATTTGATGTGCGGGGAATGGGACTCCGGACATTTGTAAAAGTCTTTAATGTACTCGACCGATTGAATGAGCGGTTTGTGTTTAACGACACAGGTACCGCATCCTATTCATTGTCCGGTTCGCGAGGTGTACACGCCGCCTGGGAGCCGTTCTACGGACAGCCTGGAATCAGGACCCTGGATGAGTATAACACGAAACCAAACTGGTACTCCGGACCAAGAGAAATCAGTATCGGCGCAACAATTAGTTTCTGATCCACCTATTGAACACATGTTGAAGCGTAATAACACGTCAGGTTACAACTTTATGTCACGTACTGCAGTAGCTGCATTGCTGATTACAGTCTTTGCAGCACCCGCCTTCGGACAGAGTAAGTCGGAAATGAACCAGGGCCGCCAACGTGGTTGGTCGGCAGAACAAACACAGCGATGGATCGATTACCAATCATCCAAACGGACGGCTAACCCGACACTCGATTGTGTCGACGTTACCGACCGTCGAGATGTTATTATGAACGGTAACAGGATCACGAGTCAGATTCTAAACTTTGGCTCCATCTCCTCGCCTGGTAATACGATTACCGATATCGTTTGGAACGGACTCGGCTACGGATATGAGTTCGGTCCTTTCGTTGCGGCTGAGATTGTCGACGAAGGACCACGGGATCCCAAGAGTGTTCAGAAACTTGATGCAGAGGGCAACCCGGTACTCGACGAAAACGGTCAACCGATTTGGGTTATGCATATCGTTTCGGATGGCCTCACATCCAATGGCGGTGAAATATCTCCCGACGGAAGTGAGTTCTGGGGATGGCAGCCAATACCCTGTGCAAACCCCGTCGGCAATTTTGAAGGCATCGAGGTTGTGAGTCCCGACTCGCGCTTGATTCCTACCAGCGATGCTGCCGACAATGACCTGGATGGAAAACCCGATTCGTGGCCGGTAAGCTGGTACAATGAAAACATAAAAGAGTACGTATGGCCAGGCGCTCTGCAACAGGGTGCGTCCAACGGTGACAAGGAAGCGCTCTACTTTATGAATGACTATACGAATAGAGAGTTTGATTACTATCCATTCGAAAACGACAGCACCCGCCGCGGGCTTGGATTGGAAGTTGAAACCAGGCTCTACCAGTGGTCAAACCCGTTGGCGGAAGACGGCATCTTCCTCGTCTACAAGATCACCAACAAGTCCGACAAAGATCTTGAAAATGTAACCTTCGGAATGTGGGGTGACCCGCACATTGGAGGCCCCGGTGACTGGCCCGACGATCTTGCGTTCTTCGACAAGGACCGCAACATGGTCTTCGCGTGGGATGCGGACGGACTCTCTGACATCCCTGGACGTGTTCCGGGTTATTTTGGATACAAATTCCTTGAGAGCCCGGGCGTCGGCAACGAAATCCTCGACGGTGTTTTTTACCCCGGCGATGGAATCGATAACGACAACGACGGATACATTGACGAATCCTGGACAGACGGAATCGATAACGACGGTGACTGGAATCCCGAGACGGACGATGTCGGGATAGACGGTGTTGCCGGAACCGGCGATGAAGGCGAAGGCGATGGCGTACCTACGGCAGGTAGTCTTTTTGACATTACTATCCCCGGCGAACCGAACTTTGAATTCACTGACATCGATGAGTCTGACCAAATCGGCTTGACGTCATTTGCATCGCCCGCATTTGCCGGAAATAATATCTCGAATGACGAGCGGGTCTGGCAATTTGTGCAGCCGGGTAATTTTGATAATGTCCCGGAAGAGCCCGGTGATTATGTCTTTCTTTACGGCTCAGGAAATTTCATTCTTAGAGCTGGCGAAACGAAAAGGTTCTCGATCGTACTCCTCGTTGGCGAGAACTTCGATGACCTTGTATTGAATGCAGAGACCGCTCAGCAGATTTATGACGTAGGGTACCGTTTTGCTCGGCCGCCAGACAAGCCGAGGGTTCGCGCTGTCCCGGGCGACAAGAAAGTGACGCTCTACTGGGACAATAGGGCGGAAAAAACCGTCGATCCGCTTTCACGAGATACAGACTTTGAAGGCTACGTGATCTATCGGTCCACAGATCATGAGTTCAGCGATCAACAGACGATTACTGACGTTAACGGGTCCAAGTTTTTATTCCAACCACTGACGAACGAGGTTGGTGTCAAAGCGAAGTTCGATCTGGATAATGGAATTCTGGGTCCATCACCCATTCCGTTTTCCGGACGCGGGGTTAGTTACGATCTCGGGGATGACACGGGGCTATTCCATACCTACGTTGATTCGAACAATGTCGTTAACGGTCAAAGGTATTTTTATACGGTAGTTGCCTATGACAGGGGCTTTACTGGCGGCGAGGACCTTGGGTTTGCCAATGGTATTCCTCCATCGGAGACCTCGAAGACGGTCACGTATAATCCTAATACAGACAGTTATATCTTTGACTTAAACACAGCGTCCGTCACCCCGGGACCTCCTGTTGCTGGCTATGTTGCACCCGATGCTAGCGGTGAGAAGATCGCGCACCTCAATGGCAACGCGACTGGTGATGTGTACGTAAAGGTGCTGGATCCAACCCGGGTTCCTGATGCCGGATCATACACGCTGACATTTCGGGATGAGAGCAGCAGTCTGCTCTACGATGTTATCAATGATATTCCGGTTACATCAACGCTCATCGCGAGTCCCGGCAAAACTTCTTCTGTCGGCAATTCCAATATCGTTGCCTCGTCTTTCCAGCTGCGGAATTCATCTGGCTCCGTTCTCGTCGAAGGGACGGATTATAATCTGAATTCGTTAGGCGGGTCCGTTGAAATCTTGCCCGGCGGCAGTGTGCAGGAAGGCGAGACTCTGGAGGCAGTTTACAAATACATGCCTGTATCTGGAAGTGCGCTCCTGCAATCGGAAGAGGCTAACCTTGTATTTGATGGGCTGCATTTGTTTTTGCAGGACCGCGTCCTCGAAATCGATGAAGATAACACGGGTTGGGTGGCAGGAGAAACGTCTACTCCGATAAGTGTCGAACCCGCTTCGACCGGTCCGTCCATTCGGCGTCTGCCATACGACTACGAGATTCGTTTTTCTGATTCACCGGTAACGACGAGCGTTAGCTCGGAAATTCCGTTGCCGTTCGAAGTCATCAATCTGACGAAGGCCAACAGCCGTATTCAGTCATTTGTACCTGATATCAATCGCAACGGCCAATGGGATCCGGGAGCAGGTGAGTTTGTGATCCTCCTGGATGATGAAGATGGCACATTGACTGCATCATGGCAGGTAAACTTTCTCGACGTAGGTACACCCGGGAGTGGTGACGTGCTTCTGGTATCTACCAGTAAGCCTTTTGCAGTAAACGACGTGTATCAGATTACAACGACGGCTGCGTTTGCCGACCCTGCGCTCGAGGCAGCTGCACTCGGAGACGTCTACGCAGTGCCAAACCCGTACGTAGTAACCAATGAGATCGAGCCGCGCAACCCGGTTTCCCGGTCAGAGCGTGGTGATCGACGGATGTACTTTGCCAACGTCCCGCAACGCTGTACAATCAAGATCTATACGCTGGCAGGCGAACTCGTCGAGACGATTGAGCACGATAGCGCTCTTGATGACGGAAAGGCATTCTGGGATCTGCGAACAAAAGACAACATGAACATCGCTTATGGACTTTACATCTTCCACGTGGAGTCTGATGCAGGATCATCTATCGGCAAGTTCGCGATCATTAAATAAGGGCAGTACGATGAACGCACATTCTAAGACTTTTATGACACGACAAGCGAAATCAATCGTCATCGGCCTCGCACTATTGACTCTCGTCATGCCTGCTAAGGCACAGGAAACAACAGAGTCGCCGGATCGCCAGATTACGAAGGTAGGCACGACGTCTGCCCAGTTTTTGAAACTCGGTGTAGGAGCTCGCGCAATCTCAATGGGCGGCACGTTCGTGGCGCATGCGAATGACCTCTCGGCCCTGTATTGGAATCCTGCAGGACTGGCGTCCATTAATGGGAGTGCGTTACAACTTGCACAAACTGACTATCTCGCTGACATCAGCTACAGTTACGCAGCATTCGGGACGCGTCTCGGTAACATGGGTACGATAGCCGCCTCACTGATTTTCCTCGATTCAGGGGAGATGGAAGTGCGAACAATAGATGAGCCGGAAGGTACCGGCGAGCGATTTAAAGTTCAGGACTTTGCATTGCAGATGTCTTATGGTCGAGCACTGACTGACAGGTTTTCGATTGGGACGACGGTAAAATATATACGCGAGAAGGTTTGGCACAGCTCCGCGAATGCAGTGGCTTTCGATATTGGTGTCCTCTTTACGACACCGTTCGAGGCACTTCGTCTCGGTGCAAGCATGTCGAACTTCGGTCCGAAGATGCAGATGAGCGGGCGCGATATTTTATTCAGTGAAGACCCGAGTCCAAACTCTGAAGGTAACGTAGAAATCGTCAACGCCGAACTCCTGACGGACAAGTTTGATCTACCACTGCAGTTTAGCATAGGCCTCGCATGGGATACGTTTAACTCCAGCAACCACAGGTTGACGATGCTGACGGATGCTTCTCATCCGAATGATAACTCGGAGCACGTGAACATGGGTGGAGAGTACAGCTTCAGAGAACTTCTTTCACTACGCGCGGGCTACCGTAATCTCCTTGAAGAAGATGGCGAAGAAGGCCTGACATTCGGTGGCGGTATTAACCTTCGCATAGATCGCACTATCCGCGTTTCGTTCGACTATGCCTACGCTGACTTCGGCCGTCTCGAAGAAACACACTGGTTTACACTCGACCTTCAATTCTAACACTTGCGATATCTACAGGTGTGAATAATATCGCCCTAGCACATCAATTCTGATCGAATGCTCAAATATCTTTTCACAACTGCTGTTGTCGGACTTCTCTTCTCTCTGACGGCACAGGCGCAACTTGTATCCGATCTTCTACACGAGGCAACAGACCTTTCCGTAACTGCTCGCACCGAAACCGGTAAGGTAGCCTCAGTGGCACTCGAGTCGAGTAGATTGTCCAACGAGTTCACCGGTATCATCTTCCAGGGAGTCTCAAACTCAAATTCGATAACTGCGGAGGTTCGTTTCGAAAATAACGGGACGTTCGGAGACTGGATCGAGGCGCGCATTGTCCGCTCTGCAGCAGATGACGGGTCGTTCGCTGGCGGCTTTCGCCAGGACGACGCTCGCGCTGATAGTCGTTTTCATATTCGGTTTACAGTAGATTTTGGAGCATCCGTCAATATCCAGTCTGCGGGCACGTTTGACAACCGCCTGGATGACGATCGATCGTCAAACGGGAGCTCATTTAAAAACGATGCTGCGTCCGGGTCCGCCGGAGTTTCTGCTGTAGACCCGCCCGCGCTGATTACGCGAGCTGAGTGGGAGGCTAATCCGTTCATCGGTACACCGTCAACGCTGGCACCGAATGGAATCAACTACATGACGTTCCATCATGCAGCCGGGTTTAACGCGGAGAATCGTACCGAAGGGCTCGCTCAGCTTCGCGCCATTCAGGACCTACATCAAAACGTCCGCGGTTGGAGCGATATTGGATATCAATTCGTTATTGACCGCGCAGGAAATGTCTATCAGGGGCGTCCGTTTCTGGATGGCAGCACGACCTTGCTGGAAGTGCCAGCCCTTGCCATGGGTGCCCATGTCGGAGGTGCCAACACAGGCAATATCGGAGTCTGTCTGCTAGGCTGCTACCATCCGTCCGAAGGAAGCCACTGTACCCAGGAGATCACACCTGCCGCGATGGACGCCTACATCAACCTGTTCGGATTCCTGAGTGAATCTTACAGCGTTGCACCAACACAGATTCGTGGGCACCGCGATTTTAGCTCCACGGCATGCCCGGGAGACAACAACTACGTACTTCTCCCCAAGCTCATTGAAGACGTAGAAGATATTATCGTGTTCGGCAATGAGCAACCGGATGGTTTTACGCTGGAAGGCAACTATCCTAATCCGGCCGTCGGGAACACTACCATACGCTACTTCCTTGAAGAGAGCGGCATCGTAACCATAAAGGTATTTGATCTTGCCGGCCGTGAAGTCTCAGAAATCGTCAGCGAATACCAGGAAGGCCCACGGCAATTTTCTGTGGACTATAATGCGGGCTCTCTGGCAAGTGGCATATACTACTATCAGATCTCTGTGGACGGCTTCGGAGGTATCGTGTTTGAAGACGCGAGGCCGCTTGTCGTGGTCAGCCCCTAGCCTTCTTGTGCTTTTTTTCGTCGGAGCCTGCTCTGGCTCCCTAACGGCGACCCCAGTGGCCGTCGAACGGCTACCACCCGCGGTGGCTACCTCTCTGGCGGATACGCTGCGTATCCGCGTATTCGACCTGTACAAACCGGTGACCGCCCGCATCACATCGGCGGCTGAATTGATCGTTACAACGGAGGGAAAGACACGTCGCATTGGCCCATCCACTCCCCTCACCCTTGCGAATCGCAACGGAAAGGTACACCTCCAAGTGGGATCGGCAACGACCACTCACAATACCGTTCGGTTGCGGGCGGCGGACCACGGTACAATATCCATCACTGTCAATGATCTCGGCAAACGAACGCGAACATACACGGGTACGATAACGATACGACGTGACACTGGACGTGCTGACGGTCTTGTCATTATCAACGGTGTTCCGATCGAAGATTATGTTGCGGCCGTAGTCGCAACTGAGTATGGACTTGACGATGTCGAGGGAGCACGTGCTATGGCAATTCTAGCGCGCACGTATGCACTCCGGTCCAAGAATACTGCCGAAGCTGACTATGATCACGTAGATCACTCCATGTCGCAGGTTTTTCATGGCGTTGGGAAAATCGACGAGAAATCCCACAGTGCCGCAAACAGCACTCGAGGAAAAATACTGGTGCACAAAGGCGAGCTGGTCGAGTCGGTATATCACGCGTCGAGCGGAGGGCATACCGCAAACAACGAAGATGTATGGAACGGAGCTCCCGTAGCCTATTTGCGCGGACGCAAAGACCGGTACGAAGATTCTCCTTACTCATCGTGGACCACCAGTGTGGACAGGACACGACTCCTGAGGCTCCTGTCCCGTGAATTCGGATACGACGTAAATGGCATTACCGTCGAGGGTCGATCCAGCGATGGGCGCGTGCAGACATTGGAGTTGCACACATCGTCCGGGAAAAAGCCGATTTCTGCGAATGACTTCAGACTCGCATTCCGCCGGGAATTCGGCGTCATGGCCCTGAAAAGCACCCTCTTTCGTATCTCCAAAAAAGGAAACACGTACAACTTCGAAGGTTCAGGATTCGGCCACGGCGTTGGGCTCAGCCAGTGGGGTGCACACAAGATGGCGCTCAGTGGCAAGTCATACGATGAGATTCTGGACTACTACTACCGCGACGTCAGCATCATTTCAATCGAAGGTGTTGCCGTTGCCGATGACCCGATGACTCCACTTCCGGTTGAAGTCAAAAAAACTCCGGCACGACCGCCTGCGACGGTGCGGGAAAACAAACGTACAGGTTGGTAGGACGGGTGAGTTATGAGTTATGAGTTATGAGACATTGCTCTTTGTGAAGAGGCTTGGTTATTCGTTATTCGTTATTTACCGCGAGTCATTAGTC
>CBDUKH010000104.1:0-12969 GCA_965367755.1 uncultured Rhodothermales bacterium | reverse complement strand
CACCCATGACGGATTCCCGCCTCCGCGGGAATGAAGTAGAGACGCGAATCAAGCCAAGAACATGAACAGAAAATGTTGGATGGCACGCGGCCAACAAAACGATTCGTCACAACTATCAACCAACGGTCGGTAGCTATTCGACTCGACGATTGATGACAAGGGACTCGTCCCACCCAGTGCCGTAATTCTGCATAGCATAGCGATAGATCAATCCTGTATCCTTCTTCAGAATAATCTTGTCACCCGAATCGTTGAAGGCCCGTTGACTATCTGCCGGCTCAGAGGAATACCTGGGTGTCGGCGAATTGATATACCCGGGTATGAAAATCGTCTCGCCGATCGAAGCGACAATCGATCTCGACCACGTGACTTCACTCGTGTCCGGAGAATCCACGTTAATTGATCGGAATGTTCGCAACCCTTCGAATCGTTCGTTGATCCTTACCGTCTGTTCACCATCCTCACATCGATCGAATGAAATAAAATCCCAAAACAGCGTGCCTATCGTTTCAGTATGATCCCCGTTCCTCAACTCCGAAAAGCGGTAGTCGTATGAGATGGTCGACCCGAGGTTGATCGGGAAATAATTTGCCAGCGAAACCGAAGGCGGTGGGCACGATCGATACGATCCCATGTGCGGCGATTCAAGTACTTCGACTACGATTGTCGACGTTGCTGAATTACGATTGATATCAGAGGCATACACCTCAATACTTGAACTGCCTTCTCGAATCGGCACAATTTCAACCTCCGATCCTGTAATGGTTGCATTGGCTGTCGTACCTGAAAACGCAATGGAATACGACAACGGCAGTCCCAACGTGTGCTTAAAATATTTAGACACATCCAGCGTGGTCGGCTGACCAGGCTCCACAACAAGGTCGATAGAACTTTCCACGGCCACCACTGCCCGCGGCTGTCGAAATTCACTCCTCTCTACCACTGAGTCACAGCCGGCAAACACGACTAGTATGACGATAACCACCCGCAGAACACGATACACTTGGACGTCCATCACCAGGAACCGATTAGTTGGTGACGTCAAGATACCAACCAGTCTCGCAAAAAATCATCCCAAAGCAAATGGGGCAACGTTTGCAAGTCTTACATTCCGAAGTTGCCACGCACTTCGTTCATCACTTCAACGGTTATTTCTTTATACCCGTTCTCTTGAGCGAATTGTTCAACACTCTTCTTGGCCATAGATCTCACAAAAAACGGGATCCGCGAGATGCGTTCCTCCGCCTCGCTCGTCCACACGATAGTTGTGCTTTCCGGCTTTGCAAATGCCGACGCGACCTCTGCGGTAAACGGACACTTGCCTCCGCCATCGCCACCGGCTTCGCCGAGGGCAACACCTGACGAAGATAACCCCGAGCGAATCGTTTCAGCCGGCTCCGGTGGGACCTCAGCACCTCCCACTTTCACTCCCAATGATCTAACCATCTGTGTCTCCATCGGATTCGTCAACATCGCAATCTCTCGTGCGCAGGTACGGCACCGGAAGATTACAGATAGCGATCCGTTTTCCGGCCCACGGGTTTCTGCGAGCTCCATCGAGTCGTCGCAACTGACACATAAAAACTTCATTGCACTATCCTGTTAACTTAATGCTTCCGTTAGTGAAGTAACTCTCTTCGCCAGATCGGTTAATCCGCATCCCTGCTCCCAGGTCGCGCCACCAGCTAACGCGGGTGTAAAAGGGATTCGGGCTAGGACTTCATAGCCCTGGTTCTCCAACGATTTCGTATCTCCATCAAATAATTCCGAACGCTCGCCACAACATGGACATTCATAACCGGACATGTTTTCAACTACTCCCAGAATAGGTGCATCCAGTTGTGTTTTAGTGTATACCAACGAACGCGCAACAACCGACGACGACAATGCCGACGGTAGGGTTATGAATAAAATGCCATCGACGCGAGGCAGTACGTCCACGACATTGGATATCCTGTCGGAGCCCGGGGGCAAGTCAATCAATAAATAATCCAGCTTTCCCCATGCCGTGTCTCCAACCAGTTCGCGCAAGGCGTTTGCTTCCATTAGACCGCGCCACGCAAACGCATCTTTCTGCGTGGGAGCATCCCAAACAACCGGAGTGTCCTTGTCCTGCAGAAACAAATCTACTGACATGACGGCAATGCTTTCGCTCGACATGACCGGGCGCAAGCCAGACTCGTCGATAACGACGATCTCTCCTTCAAGACCCATGAGGTGCGTAACTGAAGAACCGTTTATGTCGGCATCGAGTATGCCAACCCTGAGTCCAGATGCGGCCATGGCGCGCGCAAGATTTACAGTGATCGTGCTCTTACCTACACCGCCCTTCCCACTGGCAATGGCAATCAGGCTACCAATACCTGCGGTGTTTCCTGCCAGCTTGGCTTGTAGATCTTCAACCTGGGCTACAATATTCGACCCACCGTCGCCAACGATATCTGCATATGCTTTCACTCAGACGACTCGTCTTTTTGTTTTCGAATCATCTCTTCCATCATTCGCTTTCCATCTTCGATTCCTTCTTCACAAACATCCAGAGTGATTACTTCGACCTTGCGCGTCCGTGCGGCCTTCTCGACACGGCCTTTTGTGGCTTTACGCATAAATCCCTCGGGTACCCTGTTGATTCGTGCGACCGCTTCTGGCGTCCAGGAAAAATCACCATCTCGAATGTACTGTGCTGCGTCCGATTCTTGCATTCCGTCTATAGCTGTTTGGTTTAGAGTTCCCCGGGCTTGTAGTGGCGTTGTGTCTTCCATCCCATCGTCAATCACGGTCAACACCATATCTCTAGTGATAGATGGGACGCGTCGAACACGTGCGGTTTTTTCGATCTGAGCTTTTGCCCGCCTGCGTTGATATCCGTCGGGCACACCCTGCAGGAGTGTCCTTGCCTCATCTGTCCACTTCAGTTTAACACTGTCAAATGCAGTCTCCTCCTGAATAGCTCCTTCCAACGGCGCCAGATTTTTGATAGCTTCCTTGTCGACCTTGTGGAATTGCTCGGGCGGTGCACTACACACCGCGCACACGACCGGCTCGAAGTCTCGCGCTACATAACCGCAGTTCTGGCAAATAAATGTGGTTGTTTCGGCAATTTCTATCTCATCTTTGGCAGCATCTTCGGCAATGATGCCCATCCGTTGCATTGCCGACCGTGGCAGAATAGTTGCCATCGCCTGCTCGATGACACTGGCGGTGATTACAGAATGTCCGCGCTCCATGGCCCAGCGATGAACTGTTGTCTTTGCAATGCCCCGTGCAAAGTCAGGAGCGGTATTCAGGATCCTTGTTGCCGGCTCTGTCCAAAGCATAGTCTCCTCGGCCTGAACATCCAGTGGAGGCGTGTACCGTTGCGAAGATAGCAACACGTTACATGGCACGAGACGAAGCAGGTTCTCTGTATTACTACCGATGTCCATATCCTCATCCGAATGGACACCAATTCTTCCCATCACGATTAACCATGGTTTTTCCCGACGGGTGTACTGCAGGATTTTTTCGAACGCTTTTCCGTCCAGCAATGTGATCTTCAAATCATAATCCATATCCGTTGCTACCCTGCGAGCAACTTCCAGGTGCGATTGATAGATCTTTGCAAGTCCCGTGTCGATGACCTCCTCGTGCAGTTTTTCCTGCTCCTTAAACTTGAAGACTTTCGACGCCTTCTCCGTTAATACATTTACGATAGAATTGAACATCGCATAGTGCAGGTACGGATCGTAGACCGAAATCGCTTCTACTTTCTTGTTGAGCGACCTGCCGAGTTCAATCGCCGTCTTCAGTCCAGCAAATGATTCCGGGCTTCCATCAATGCATACAACGATGTTGCCACTGCTCTTGTGATCAACCTCTCCTGTTTCATTTACAAAAAGCTGATCACTGAGAGGAGCAGTATTTTTCATGATGAGCGTGTCCGTCTTTGTACGCCGAATCACACGTTCACAAACACTACCTATCATGCTGTCGCGTACAGCACCGAGACCGAGTGCTCCCATAACGACGAGGTCATAATCGCTTTCATTAATGTCCTTGGCGATGACTTTGAAGTTTTTGCCATCGTACATCTTGGGTTGGAAGGGGATATTCTCTTTTCCTGCCATCTCCTCCATGACAACGAGGTAAGAATCGGAGATCAATTCTAGTCCCATTGTAATCAGGGTGTCATGGACCTTCCGTTGCTTCTCCATTTCAGCTTCAACGAGATATTCGTCCGGAAGGGTAAACTCCATCTGTTTAAACCGATAGTCGTGCATTCGAGCGGCATATGCGTGACTGCCCACCAGCTCAGCATCCATTTCCTTTGCAAGATGTACTGCGGCTTCGATGGCCGCAATAGCATGTTCCGAATTGTCTACCGGGACAAAAATCTTCTTGTACATACTTCTACCACATCTTTCAATAAATGAAACTGATTCTATTATAGATATACTCCACTCGATCGGCAACGTACTTCAAATCATCCTGCATAGCATTTGGGCACATTTCGAGTGTCCCGCCAATCAATAGCAATACTTCGCTCAGGATTGATTTCATTTCTTCCGATTTCAAGTCATTGCTCGATGTTACCATTTCAATAAATGTCGTCAGGTTATAACGAAGCCTGACGAGCGTATTGTACATCTCCGAATCTGAAATCGAAGACGCCATGAGGGCCGACAGCCTCGAAATCTCCAGCTGCACAACGGGTGGTGCCATCCGTTCAAATTCTGACCGCGAAACGAACTGTAGTTCGTTCCAGCCACCGGTTTCTGCATCGATTTCGAGACGTTTTGACTCAGGTAAATACATAATTCAGTCGACCAGGTCTTTTTCTGGAATTATGGCATTCTCCGGACAAGTAACTACGCAGTCTTCAAACTCACAACAGAGGTCCGAAATAACAAATATTGGTTCCCCGACCTCGATGGCATCGACCGGACATGAGTCCAGACACTCGCCGCATGCTGTACACTTGTTTGTAATCGCAAACGCCACTATTACCCCCTCTCGTTTCTATGCATCAGGTAGCTCGATCCCGGTCGCGCCGATCGGAAAGCTGTATTCCCGTTCAGCACCGGACAAAGCTTGCTGCATAAGTTCCATTGTAATTGTTTCTGATCCGTGCCTTCCTGCAAACGTCTCTACACCTTTGCGCACTTTCGACCGGATGAACGAAATCGGGATACGCTCCAGTCGATCCAGAGCGGGCCGCGTCCAGAGATACTCATTCGAAGGTATTTCTCGTCCGGTAGGCAGATAAACACACGCAGGGTCCTCTGCCAGGTAATCACCAAAACGGGCGTATGCCCGGCATCGGCACCCCCCGCACGAATCCTTGAACTCACATGAGCCACACTTGCCTCCCAGACGCGAAGGATCGCGCAAGTCGGCAAAGACGTCCGAACCATTCCAAATGCTGGTTAAAGAATTTTTCAACACATTGCCCGCTACCTTGGTCATATACGGACACGGTGTAACGTCGCCACCGGGTGTAATTCGACAGTACTGCGTTCCGGCCATGCACCCTCCGCTTTCGAGACCTCCCTCACCAAGGTCGTAAGCAATTTGCTTGAACTGAGGCGCACATTTTGATCTCACAAGCATCGGCCGGTAGTCATCTTGCAATGCTACAAGTCTCCTCAACATCGAATCTGTTCGGTCAGATGACAGCTCATTCATCGAAGTCCCGCGGCCTGTCTGAACCAGGAAGTAGAGATTAAAAGACCAGGCACCAAGACTCTTTGCGAGATCCATCACCTGTTCGACTTCCTCATAGTTCTCCTCCATGACCGTAGTCTGTACCAGGACCTGCATCCCGTAGCTCTTGCACAGTTTCAGGGCATTAATGGAAAACTCCCATGAGTTGGGGCCTCCCCGGAAAGCGTTGTGTTTTTCGGGATCAACAGAATCGATTGATATCCCGACACCTTTCACACCACACTCGATCATCTTCTGGATGACACGCTCTCGAATCAGGACACCGTTGGTACCCATAACAACCCACATCCCCAGCGACGATGCCCGACGAGCAATATCAAAAATATCTCGTCGCAGCAGCGGCTCTCCGCCAGTCAGGATGAGCATCTCTGTGCCGAGGCTATGCATCTCGTCGATCAGTGAGAAGCATTCTTCGGTCGTCAGTTCGCGTTCCTCGGCGATGCCGCCTTCCATATAGCAATGGGGGCACTTGAGGTTGCATTTCCTGGTAAGATTCCAGGATACCAGTGATGGCACGTATCGGTTCGTCTGCACAGCCTTTTTCCTCACTTGCCCGTTAAGGTATCACGTTATGTCTGACTCACTAAACTTGCGCCGAGTCAGAAATACCAGGCCAGCGCAGAATAAGAAAGTCAATAGTCCATAACCCGCCATCTTCATCACTGGTGACTCAACTTCAGCCGGAGCGATGTATAAACTGTACCATGATGACAGCCCACGCTTATTCCCATGTTCAGCGTAGAAACCGTCCCATACTGAAAAGGCGACGGGGACAAATGTGTCTTCCGTAAATAACCATTCGCCCTCCGACGGACGGGAGTATTTTAGTATTACTGTCCACCGGCCATCAACATAGTTTGACGAAACTTCCAGCGTGTTGTCATTATTTGGTACAATATTTTCGCTTCCCTTGCCAGTATATCGCGAAGCCGTGGAGCTCCCCAGGTCAACGAACCACAAATCAACGGGAGCCTTGGTATCTCCAGTCATGAAGTAAGGCTTCTCAATACCAGCAGGCGGCATAGTCGGAAACTGAACCATCACTGCATCTGAAAATCCCCCTGACGTAGAATCCGTTTCGGAAAGTACGGGAAGATCGGGTGCATTTGACCCGGCCTCTTGCGACATGTCGTTCCACGCAAGCATCAATGCAATGCTTGTAGAATCATAGACACCCGCGACGTCAATGCTGTTTACTCCAGGAAAGAATGCTCGCCCGGGTTCGACGACCTGTCCGACGATGGGGAACGTGGCAAACTCAGAATTGACAAAGAGCGAATCACTGGCGTTCACGGAGATCGGTTTGTTAGCGTGAGTCACTACTGCCATCGTAGCGTAGTCGATTTCATCCTCGGACAGAGAATAAACGTAGTCGACGAGCGCCCATTTGTCTTCAGGCGGATCGATCTCGTACGAGGGCATCGGCGATCCATCCAGTCCTGTAGTAAATGTTTGGTAGATGTCCTGCCGCGTTCCTCCACCTCTGAATGTCCATCGCTTCGTCAGGTCGGCGGGCTTGATGTGAAAGCCCCACTGATCTTCCAACGTCTTTGCAGACTTCCCGTCACCCCTGCCAAGGGAGCCATGACAATCCGAACATTGATTTTCGAGATATACTTCACGGCCTCGCTCAAGATGAGAACTGCTGAAAGACGGGACTTTTTCAAAATCGACTACATCGGGTTTACCGAAGGGGCCACTAAAGTCACTTGCAAATGTTTTGATATAATACGCCAGATTGTTCAGCTCACTCTCAGAGAGTCCCGGCCAAGCCGGCATTCCTGTGTAGGGCATTCCCTCTCGGATACTATTGACAATATCTGCGTGGCTTGGCAGTTCGCCACTTGCGGTCGTCCTGAACTTGAACGTTCCAGTTGTAAAGTTGCGCGGTGCAGGTCGGAAGTATGCAGCCGCTACCCCATCACCAGCGCCATTATCTCCGTGACACTGCGAACATTTCTGGTCGTACACAAGCTTCCCTGCCTCACGTTGAGCGTCCGTCCCCATATCGGCCTGAGCTAATGCCTGGCCGCCGAAAAACAAGGTCGTAAAGATGGTCAGAAGTACTTTCAATGCAATTCCTCCCGGGCACGCGGTCGTTGGTCGGTGTAGTCGTACAGGAATATTATGACATCCCAGATCTCTTCCTCGGTCAAGAATTTCTCCCACGCTGGCATCGCTGACGCCCAGGGTGTCGACTCAGATGGTAATCCGGGAGCACCCTTCGCCACTCTCCAGAAAAGGTAAGATTCCTGCAACATGGCAATTGTAGTCGCATCCTGGAAATTAGCCGGAATTGGATCGAAGCCATGAGCAAAAATTCCGTCTCCCTCCATATTGTCACCGTGACAGTAGACACAGTTCTGGTGATAGACCCTTCTGCCGTTTTCAACGTGCCTGGCGAACGCAGCCGGATCGGAGGACTCAAGCTCCCGGTACGGATTCGAAAGTGTCGCCAGGTCCAATGTCCGCCCGTCGTACGATATTGTGGCCGGTGGCGGCGGGTGGATGGTCCGAGACGTAATGGGCGGTTGCGGCGTCTGCGAATTGTCTCTATAAACTTTCCACGCAACCAGAAGAGGCACGAGCAACACCACAACGAGCAACGGGATTGTGTATTTCTTGCTTACGAGAAACGTAACAAATGACTTCTTTGCGGAGGCTAGCCTGTCAGATCCCGCCGATAAATATGCCAGCAAGGCAATAGTCGAGATTCCCATAAACATCCCAACAATCGACGATGGAAGAGGAGGATCGACGCCGAACCGGAATATTACCCAGAGCGCGACCCACCACCCTACGAACCAGGCGAGGGAGTTCGCCTTGAGAAATCTCAAGACGATGAGACCCGCGATAGCAGCGATGATAACGAGATAGTTCATCCTTCCAGAGAGTTCAGATAGTCTACAAGGGCTTGCAATTCTTTTGTGGAAATCTTGTCGTAGAAACCTTGCGCATTCAATGTCGCCGTCATGATACCGGGAGCGAAACCGTCAGCTACTACGGCGTCTGGATCCATGATGGATTCGTAAATTTCTGCTTTCGACAGTCGAGAGCCAACACTCACGAGACTGGGTCCTGCCCCGGCAACGTCCGCGTCGAAGTTGTGACAAGTCGCGCAGAAGTATTTTGCCACGATCTCCGGACCAGTTCCGACAACTCCCGGTGCGACAGCAGGGGTCGCGGCGGCAGGTTGTGCAGGAGCCTGGCCTTGCCACTCAAGCTTGGTATCCATTGTAACTGTTGGCGTCCCACCCAACGATTGCAAGTAGGCAATTACTGTCAGTATCTCTTCGTCCGACAGCGCAATGGGAGGACGGCTTACCTGCGGCATCCCGGCTACGAAGCCTTCAACGATGTATGCGTTAGGATCGTACATCGATTCAGCGATGTACTGTACGTCAGTTTGTCCCTCACGCCGGTCGCCAGCGATTGCACCGATGTTTCCGAGGTCAGGAAATCGAAGTCCCGAGTCATGTGATCCAATAGTGTGACATGTCAGGCATGTTCCTTTTCCACCCGTGATCTGCTGGCCGATTGTTACCATCTCGTCCGTCGACAGGTTGGCTCCAATTACCGTTTCCTCCGGAGGGTACGTTATCTTCTGCGGTACCATCTGCCCAACGTAACTGTAGAACGCGGACACCAGAATGGTGAATGCAAATATTTTCAGTGCTGTCTTCATGCTATTCTCTCCGCCTGCCGTTGCTCCCAATCTTTCTTGCCTGACAATCCGGACAGCCAGAAAACGATTGCAATAAACGTGAAGAAGATCAGGACCGTCACGGAAATCACGTTTGCAGCGTAGCCCAACGTAGGAGTAAACGCATCGGGGGATGTATCCCGTATGACTCCGTAAACGTGCCAGTGCTGTCTCATGCCGGCGCGAACATATCCCATCAGGCCCATCGTCCACGCAAATGTTATGGAGATAAAGAACAGAGCATACTGCGCCCGATCTGGCATCTGTCCCCATTTTATGCCACCGGTAACCTTGGCATTCTTGAACATGAATACATCGATGATGGTAACTACAATCATGGCAAGTAAAACAGACATCACCTGAGGAACAGAAAGTCCGATTCGAACGCTGGCCTCAACAAAGTATCCGTAGATGCCAAGGAATATCACGAAGGCGATAACAACCGCGAAGATGCTGAACTGAATGATGTTGCCGACTCTTGCCCACGGTACGGTTGCCTCCTTATTCCCTCTCCGATACAATAGGAAGCTGATGTACGTTGTAAGAATCAGGATATTGACAGCCGTGTTCTTCGCAGACATAACGCCCAGTACACCAAGCATCGGGTGATGTGATCCTCCCATCTGCCGCGCCTCTTCAACGGAAGCGACAAGCGAATGTGGCGTTGCCCAGACCAGGAAGCAAACAGTAATGGAGCCCAGCAAATATTTGATAAACTTCCTGTACCGCTCAGCTCCCTCTATCCGCTCCATACTAACCCATAGATAGTAGTTGGCAGCCAGAAAGAGATTACCAATGAGGACTGCCTGGATAATAAACAACCAGGAGAACGTCCCACCCATCAGCGTAATGCCGAGACTCTGCGAGTAAGCATAGATCTCTTTCCCCAACCAATAGCCGGCAAACGGTAACGGAAGCAGTGCCGATATAGCGATGAAATTCCCTACATAGCCCATCCAGTCGTAGTGCGCCTTCTCCTCCTGCGTCTTGGCTCCCAGATATTTATAGGCCCCGTACGCTGCAGCTATTGACCCACCGAATGCCACGTTGGCAATGATCCGATGGATGTTGATAGGCATCCAGATGAAGTTGTTTACAGCACCCCAGGTGCTCACAAGGGCGCCTGTCTCGTCAATTCCAGCCGGAGTGTTCATGAACGTCAGCCAGGCGTCCGCAATGAACATGATGGCGGTGCCTACTATGTTGAGGCAAACGCCAAGAAAGAGGTGTACTTTTGGAGAGAATTTCCCCCAACCGTAGTAGTAGCTGTACAGGAAAAGGGCTTCAAAGAAAAACAGGAGGACATACGGCAGGAAGGTCAAACTGAATATCGACATCAAGTACTGCGTCAACCTGGGATAGAGGATGACGAGCAAGAATGTAAGCATTGCTCCCAGTGTCGCCGTAAAAGAAAACGAGACGGAAAGAAGCTTCGTGAACTCGTACGCCAGTTTGTCGTAGCGCTTGTCGCCAGTTCGATATCCGATGAACTCAATGATCAAGGCAAACATCGGGACTGCCAGCACGAAAGCAGCAAACATCAAATGCAACTGCGCAACCACCCACATCGCGACACGACTGCTGATGAACGGCATCTGGCGGTACTCTTCTCCCCCAACATCTTGCGGAATGATAGTGTCGACTACACCAGATCCGTTTCCACCGAACGAAGTTTGAACCAGCAGAACACATGCGGCAGCGAAAAGAACGAGAGACAAAATATACTTCGTCCCGTAGTCGTTCTGGCCCCTGAGGGCGCGCCACATATGCTTTCGGTCCATCTACGTCTCCTTTTTAAAATTTCATTCCTACTCAGACATCTCCGCAAGCCAGTCATCAAATTCACCCTGCGAATGCACTGTTAGATAGCCACGCATTCGATAGTGACTCAAACCACATAGTTGAGCACACGCTATCTCCGATTCTCCCTCTACCGTCGGGATGAAATATATCGGTATCACAAGTCCCGGAATGGCGTCCTGTTTCACACGCATGACCGGAAGCCCAAAACTGTGAATCACGTCTTTCGAAGAAAGATGAATAATGACCGGGCGATCGACCGGCAAGTGCAATTCGTTTACGGTCGTAATATCGTCCGCGGCCGCCGGATCATCTCGATCGAGCCCGAGCGGATTGCTCGCCGTGTCGATGAGGTCGGGAGATCTCCTCCCAAAAACTCCGTCCGCTCCAGGGTAGTGAATATTCCAGGCGAACTGCTCTGCAACGACATGGACGACGACAGATTCATCTTCTGCCGGGAAGTCATTTTTGATGACACCCCAGGTTGGGATAGCGAATCCAAATAAAAGAAATACTTCGGCGAGGACGACACCTACTTCCTGGTACGTTGAGCCCTTGCCTCGAACGCCGTGGTATGACGCAACAGGATTTTTTGACGCCCTAAAACGAAAGAGTGTCATTATAAAGAACACGCCCCAACCGATAAACAGGATCAGCATCAACCAGTGGACGAGACTAATCTGAAAATCGATACCGGCTCCGTGTGCGGATTCAACCGGTGGTAGTCCTAAAAAATTACTAAGATCAAGCCAGTCCATATCGTAGCCTTCCCAAGGGTGATGTCCCGCTAGTTGGTCTTATGATTGTCTATCAATTCCCCTTCCTCGGAGATGTATGTATCTCCGGGTGCCAATCGCCTCGATCGCTTCGAAACGTTTACAAAAAATACTCCCATTCCGGTAAAGACAGTCGACACAATGACCAGCAGTGTCAGCATGGCAAAGCCAATTCCCTGTGTGATAGCGTTGTCGACGCCGGCCCCGAAACACTTTTCACAGGCTAGAGCCACATCGGGCAATATCAGCATCGCAAACATGGACATTGGAAGTGTGATCAAATATTTCATTTGGATCCTCACAGATAACTTACGCCCTTAAGCTTTTGCGCAAACTTGAATCCGTAAACAACGAGTATAAGTGCTGTCAGAACACCGACGACACCGATTGCGAGAACGCCTCCACCACCTTCTGTTAGGTACTGATTGACTCCCCATAGTCCAGTGATTCCACACACGAGGACCGAGATCATAACAAAAAAGATATGGAAGGCTTTTAGAGACATTAAACGACACCCACCTGATCGTAATAGGCACTGATAAATATCGCAAACATACACGCGAGGAAGACGCCCGTCATTATCAAGATCCACCTGATGACTTTCTGTTCCGAAATCAGGTGCATGAAATACGCAGCTACCAAGGACCCTTTCACCGAGGCGATTATGAGCGCGACAATTAACGCAGGCCAGGGAGAGAGATGGAGATAGGCGACAGCCACTGTAACAACAGTCAACACCGCCAGAGCTCCGAAGACCATCATGTACACGCGTACGTGCTTCTTAATGTCTTCTGCGTGAGATACGTCAGCCATACCGTCAGAGGAGGTAAATGGTTGGGAATAGAAAGATCCAGACCAGGTCAACAAAGTGCCAGTACAGTCCGGTAATCTCGACAATGGAATAATCGCCTTTTACATCATAATGCCCCTTGAGGATCTTCGTGGCCACAACAAGCAGATAAATCACACCACAGGAGACGTGCAATC
>CBDUKH010000103.1:0-13045 GCA_965367755.1 uncultured Rhodothermales bacterium | reverse complement strand
AGGTTATTGATGCCTTCGGCGAGAATCACGCAGTCTGCGTGGAAGACTTCGTCTCCGGTTCTGATGCCGGTTACTCTCCCGTCTTCCCGAACGACTTCTTCGACGAGAATGTTTGTGGCCAGAAAAGATTCCTCGGCGTGCGAGCTTTCGTCTATTGCTTCCTGAACTTTTTCCGCCAGCCAGTTATCGAACTTAGCCCTGAGAACGGCGACCCCGGTGTAAGGAGGTTTGTCGTAGTGCGCTGATTTGAAGTCGATAGTCATGGCGGACTGTTCGTCCATAAACGACAGCCTTCGGTGTCGTACGAAGCGTTCGATTCCGGCATGGGCATCGGACCAGTACTCTGGAACGAGGCGTGCCAGATCGGTGCCCCATAGAATTCCGCCGGACACATTTTTTGAGCCGCAGAACTCGCCGCGCTCGACGAGGAGGAACTTGCAGTCAGCTCTTGCCAGCACCATAGCGGCGCTCAGGCCGGCAACGCCGCCTCCTACGATGATACAGTCAAATTTTTCTTCCATTGACTCAGTTGGTGGAGCGTGGCGACGGTTTTGGGAGCGGCTACGAGTTGCCTACTATCTTTTTTAGCTCGGCGATGAGGGCTGGCAGGACCTTGTACAGGTCGCCTACGATTCCATAGGTCGCATAATTAAAGATCGGCGCATCGGGGTCTTTGTTAACGGCTACAATCACTTTGCTGTTCGACATCCCCGCAACGTGTTGAATCGCACCTGATATTCCAATAGCGAAATACAACTCGGGAGATACCACTTTACCGGTTTGACCAATCTGCGCCGTTGCCGGGTACATCCCTGACTCAACGACTGCTCGCGTCGCTCCTGTCGCTGCACCCAACAAATCTGCCAATTCAGCTACCAGCTTACCTCCCTCTTCATCACGAACACCTCTTCCGGCACTAACGACGACAGAGGCTTCGGAAAGGTCCACCATGCCCGACGCTGCAGTGACAACTTCCCGAATCGCTTTCGCGGCAGAAGCAGATATATCAACTCGGAAAGATTTAACTTCACCAGATACCGGACGTTCGACGACATCGTAAGAGCCCGACCGCACTGAAACAAGGACCGGTGTAGTAGATGCAGACGTCTTTGCCAACGTCTTTGCAGCCATAACTGGACGAAGTGCGGTAACTGTATCACCCTCCAGGTCAAAAGAAGCGACGTCCGGGATTGCCGCAGAAGACGTCTTCACGGAAATCGCGCCCAGTGCATCTTTGACAGCCTCGGTTGAGGCGAACGCAACCAGCGACGGCTTCAGGTCGGTGACAAGTGAACTTATAAGTGAGACGAGCGGTTCGGTTGCTACAGAATCGAATATCGGGTCTGTAGCCGTATAGACCGTCGTCGCTCCGTACTCGTGCAGATCCGGTGCCAGCGAAGTCGCGTCCGAGTGAGCTATCAGAGCGACAGACTCATGGCCTCCCGCCGCTGCCAGTTCTCCGACCCGAGAGAGGACCTCTAACGATGACCGTTTGAATTTGCCTCCCGGTGTGGAGACGTACGTCAACAATATGGACATCTTTAAAGCACCTTCGCTTCGTTCGTTAATTTTTTTCCGAGCTCGACGACTACTTCGTCGATATCGCCTTCTAAAATTATTCCAGGCGGGCGACCAGGTACGTCTTCAAATCCAGTCACGTCGACGCGAATGGTAGGGTTACCTTCCGGTTGTCTTGTCTCGATTGTTTTTCTTTTCGCCGCCATGATACCTTTCAAGGATGGTATCCGTGGATCATTCATATCGTTCGAGCACGTGATCAGGCACGGCGGTGTCAGCTCGATTATTTCCTGACCGGAATCGCCCTGCCTGGTGACGACCCATTTGCCATTTTCGATGTCGAGTCCTACCGCGTTGGTTGTATAGGGAATGTCGAGCATGGTCGCGAGCATCGGGCCAGTAAGGCCGGCATCCGTATCCTGAGCCTGCTTTCCACAAAGAATCACGTCGAACTCGTTCTCCTTGAAGTGCTGGGTGAGAACCTCGGCGTAAGCGAAGGAATCATAACCCTGGTCATCGGCCACAATGTGGGTCGCGTTGTCAGCGCCCATAGCAAGTGCCTTGCGAATTGTCTCAGTGGCCTTCTCCGGACCAATTAATACCAGGTCAACCGAACCACCTGCCTTATCCCTGAGTACAAGCGCTTCCTCAACCGCGGAGGCGTCATAAGCGTTTAAAACCATGCGGCCTGTGTCAACTGATGCATTTACGTCAGGGACTTGTTTGATACAAATGTGAACTTTCATACGATCGAATGGGTGACGCTTATACTCAGGTTGAACCTTTTGTCCTTTCCGGCCGAGATCGGTAAATTTGTGAGCCGTTTGAGTTTGAAAATTTACAAAACCGGGTTTCGTCAGTAAAACTATTTTTTTGAGAAGTGAACGAACTAAAATCGTTCAACAGCTGGACATTCTACATGAAGTTTAAAGCAATCCAACAAATGATGCGTATTGTATTCACCCTCTGCATTATCCAGCTGGTTAGTAGCAGCGGCGCCCGGGTAGCCGACGCCCAGGACCTTGACCCACGGTTTGGATTTGGATTCAACACCATGATCTCCACCGCTGACGGTCTGGGGTTTGGATTCCGGGGGCGAGCAGCAGCGCCGGTCTCAGCCGACCTTTCTTTCGCCATCGACATTGGTACGACCGGCTTTTTCCTCGGAGGCTTTGATGGCTCGACGTGGATATTCGACCCACAGCTATCGACTATCGTTACGCTCGACGGAATCACGAAGGCACCCTATATTATAGCCGGCATTGGCGGGTATATACCTGTATCAAACGATACCAGCAATAAGGGTGGTCCTACACTTCATGGTGGGTTCGGCTACGTGAAGCAGCTGAACGAAACCTCGCTTTTCTATGAGGTGAACCCTGCCATCGTTATCGAGAAATCTGAAATAGAGCTTATCATCCCCTTTCGCATCGGAGTAATTTTTTAACCGGGAGTGAGCGTTAGCAAACGCAGCCGGATTCACCCACAACTGTTCTGTAATTAATGGCCGGCATCTACATCCATGTTCCCTTCTGCACGCAGCGCTGTGTGTATTGTGATTTTTACTTCGTCACGACGGCAACCACTCATACGCCTTTCGTGAATGCGCTGGTACATGAGATAGATCACTACGGACTCCGCCATCGTGATGAAGAGCCGATCAACACTATATATTTCGGGGGCGGCACGCCATCGCTTCTGTCCGTTTCCGATGTCATGCAAATAATGACAGCCATTGAAAGATCATTCAATCTGGATTTAGAGGAAGTTACCTTCGAAATGAATCCCGAGGACAGTGATGTCGAATATCTCAAAGGGCTGCGCAGAGCTGGCATCACGCGTCTCAGTATTGGAGTTCAGTCCTTCTATGACAACGACCTTCAGTTCATGAATCGGAGTCATAACTCCGATCAGGCCGAGGAAGTCGTAGAGAAAGTCCGAGCCGCCGACTTCGACAACTTCTCTATTGATCTTATTTTTGGTGTACCGGGACAGCCCCCTGAATACTGGGCCGCAAACCTAGAAAAGGCTGTCCGCCTCGACATCCCGCACATATCAACATACGGGCTGACCATTGAACCTGACACGCCTCTTTTCAAGATGGTCAACAATGGGAAAGTCACAGCAATTTCTGACGATGATCATGCAGATCAATTCCGGTTTACAATAGGCTACATGATTGAGAACGGGTACGATCACTACGAAATCTCTAGCTTTGCAAAACCCGGGCGTCGTGCAGTACACAATCATTCGTACTGGTCTCACGTAAACTACCTCGGGTTTGGACCGTCCGCTCACTCATTTTGGTGGAAGGGCCTTCCTGCGAGAAGGTGGGTGAATGTCAAAAATTTACGTAAGTACGAAGGATTGCTGTCCGGCCGATCCGTGCCCATCGAAATGGAAGAGCATCTTGACATTGACACACTTGCCAACGAGCATATCATGCTGAGATTACGAACGGACGATGGGCTGGATATGAACTATCTCGAATCGCAATACGGTCTGGATCTGTACGACGAACGCGTTGACGACCTGGCATGGCTTGAGTCAGAAGGATTTATCGAACCGATTCGCAACAATAAAGTGCGTTTAACGCTAGATGGAAAGATCATGGCCGACATGGTAACTTCTAAACTGATGACTGGATAGATGAAATCCATAATATTGCTTCTTCTTGTTGCCGTTTTGACCGGATGCGGTAGCGAACCAGATTCTTCACTAATCTCAGAGAAAAAATTCCGCAAGGACGGTACTCTTGATTTTATCGCTGCCGACGGATCGACAATCACGACGATAGATATCGAAGTTGTTCAGAGCCGCGAAGCGCAGGCGACGGGATTAATGGGAAGAAGATCTATCCCCTCAACAACCGGTATGCTCTTCGTCTACGACGCACCCAAGGACCAGAGTTTCTGGATGAAAAATACTCCGGTACCATTAGACATTATTTTTATCGGATCAGATTCGAGTGTGGTCAACATTGTAAAGCGGACCAAACCACTTTCGACAGCTACGATTGAATCGACTTCTCCAGCGCAATATGTGTTAGAAGTTCGCGGTGGCTTTACTGATCGAATGAAAATCGATACTACTACTCGATTTAACTGGGACATAACTAGTGATCAATAACGGAATGCGTGCTACTACTTTATTAATCTTGATCTTCTCTTTTGCAGGAATAACTGGATGTGCAAAGTCCGATTCTTCACCGGAAGAAAATATCCCATCGATTCCGTTCGACAAACATGGTGAACTCGATTTTTTCCGCGGCGAAAATACAGTTGCATCGATAGACATAGAGATTGCGGACAACGACTCGTCGCGAGTCCGCGGCTTGATGCAGAGGACTTCCCTCCCGCCGGAAAGTGGCATGCTCTTTATCTTCCCGGTCGACGAAGTCCAGGGCTTCTGGATGGGGAATACGCAGATAGCCCTCGACTTGATCTACGCGAATAGTGACTCGGTCATCGTGAGTATTGCCAAATATGCACAACCTATGGCTCTGGAGACAATCTCTTCGATCGAGCCCGCGCGCTTTACCGTGGAAGTCCCCGCCGGCTATGCGGATAGTAAAGGTATAATCGAGGGTGATCGCATTCGGTGGCGCAGGGACTAAAGGAGGTTCGCAACGGAAATCGACGTCGGCCCATAATCAAATACGATGAAAATGCGATTGTCGTCGACTCTGAAGTAGTCCTATTATCTCTTGAAAGTCTGTCTAATCAGGAGAAGTGATGCAAACAAACAGCTTTACGGGCCGAGCGCTGACGTTTTCATGTCTACTGATTTTCTGCGCCTGCACAGAACAACACCAGGATGTTCAAAGCCCAACTGGAAATGGACATGCTTTATCTGTCGCGAATCAAGACAGCTTCGATGCTGTTGATGAGGAACCACAGTCAATCGCTGCAACGCCAGGAAGAAAGACTTTGAAACAACTGGTCATGGAACAGCGACCGGCATATCTGCAGGATATTGAGTTTAATTCGGGTACGATTTTCTCGCTAGATTGGACGGCTGTGGAGTTCAATATTTATTCTCGTCCTGACTCGTCAAGTGAACTCCGCGCTGGAAAGGAAGCTGGCGATTCGATGGTGCTTAAGAGTGGAGAAGTTTATTGCTCGTTTGAGCCATCTGGTGAAACGACGGATTGCCACGATTTTATGGATTCCAGCGACCCGCGAGATTTACCCATAAGCCACTCACTACAATTTGTCGACGTTCTAAAAAGGCCAGACGATAATGTGATGTGGTACAGAGTTTTGTTAGGCAGTGTTGAGGGATGGACATCGACACCATATGCATATTCGAATGATGGTACCTATGTGAATGCCTATCAGAATACAATTGGAACTCACTCATTTGTTCTGTGGGAACCAGCGGAAGATGACGTGGACTACTTGCCTGGCGACTCGAACGCCAACGACGTGAACTTACAACATGTGGAACCAGTTAAACTGCGTTATCAAATGGATTCGCTTGGATTGCAAGTTTCAATCGATGAACAGATCATGTGGGTCGAGGACGAGCCATTCTTACGTGTCTACCTTTCAGAACCGCTGTCCTGGGAAGAGTATTGCATGCAAACGAAAGAACCCGTGCCAACGCAGTTCGGTTTTGTCCCTATGTTTGCCAGCGACGAAGGGCTGGCTCTGCGTCAGCTAGACCTGGGTTGGGGATACTGCGACTGAGAGATGCTCTGATTCTATCCATAACGAACAAGGCAAAATTCTTGAGACGTTTACTGCACATCACATGGATATTTGCCGTTGCAATATTTGTAGGCTGTCGCGGGCAACCCGCGCTAGACGTCAGAATTGACAACGTTGCTGTCATTGATGTTCAGGCAGACTCTGTTCACCAACCTCGCTCTATCGCAATCTCTGACGGGGTGATTGTAGATGTATCGCCTGCCCGGACGAAGCAGATGGATGCGAACGTGGTTATTGATGGAACAGGCCTGTTTGCCCTCGCGGGACTCTGGGATATGCACGTCCATACGTTATGGGATGTCGACGTTTCCAAGAACTTCCTTCCCCTCTTTGTCGCTAACGGCGTCGTTGGTGTGCGCGATATGGGTGGAACGATAGACGTCCGAAACAGCGTTGATTCGTTGATCACGAGCGGATCAATCATTTCGCCGACAATTGTTTCGCCGGGGCCACTCCTGGATGGTCCGTTTCCGATTGATCCATCGATCTCGGAGGCAATCACCGATTCATCGCAGGCGGTAAGCACAGTCGATTCGTTGGCTGAGGCGGGCGTAGACTTTATTAAGGTCTACACGTTACTCCCCCGAGAAGCGTTTTTCGGATTGGTAGAGCAGGCGCGGAAGTATGGGCTACCTGTAGCCGGGCATCTGCCAATCGATATCACCGTCGAAGAAGCAATCGACGCGGGGATGATTTCGATCGAACATCTAAATGAAGGGGTCGAATTTCTCTGTAATGTTGGAGATTGCACAAGTTTAGCAACGGATCTGGTGGAGTACGGAGTGTACATGACGCCGACCTTGTCCATCATCAAGTCGAAAGCCATGATCACAGATTCGGTATTCACATCGGATAACAGATTGAGTCATTTGCCAGAGTCGGTTGTTTCATACTGGCAGGGTATTGCCGAGTCACGCCGCACAAATATTGATGTGGGTGAAGTCACCCGGAAGGAAAAGAGACTTCAAACTGCCATGCAGTTGACAGCGGAACTAAACGAGTTGGATGTATTGGTTCTTGCCGGCTCAGACGCCGGGGATATTTATTCGATGCCGGGTTTTACTCTGCATGATGAATTGAAGCTGATGGTTGACGCGGGCCTGACGCCGGCAGAGGCACTCGCCACGGCAACGATCAATCCTGCAAAATATTTGGATGAAGAGAGCGTTCGCGGAAGTATTGACGCAGGCAAGATCGCCGACATAATCTTGCTGCGGGCAAACCCGTTGTCAGACATAGCGGCTTTGGATGCCATTGAAGCTGTTGTACAGGGAGGCCAGGTATACCATCGGGATGCAATCGATGACATGTTGGCTAAGAAACCGAGCCTGGGGTCAACTTCTAATTGAATGCTAATGATCTGCTCATGAAACTGTCGTCTTAAGCGGGTATTTTGTAATTGGGGAGGAGGATTGGAGGCCCCCTCGCAAATTGCTTTTATTGGCGCTCCAACCTGCACCCGAAAATTACCCGATATGGACATTGATTTTCAAGCGATACTTGACAAGATTGCCAGCGACGTTCGCCCATACTTACATAAGGGCGACATCGCATCCTATATTCCGCCTCTAGCCGATATTCCACGCGAACAGTTCGGAATCGCACTACGCACGGTTTCTGGAGATATGTATCGGGCGGGCGATGCCTCTATTCCCTTTTCCGTCCAATCGATAGCAAAGATCATTAGCCTCACAGTCGCCATTGACCTCGTCGGGGAATCTATCTGGGACCGGGTCGGCCGCGAACCATCTGGCACTCCGTTCAACTCACTGGTTCAATTGGAAAGTGAACACGGGATTCCACGCAACCCGATGATTAACGCCGGTGCTCTGGTACTGCTAGATATTATCATGTCGAACAGTGAAAATGCACGTGCTCTCCTCGCCTCCTTTGTTGATAATCTCTGCTCTGGACAGGTCAACTTCGACAAAGTCGTCGGGGACGCAGAGAAGGCGACGTCTTTCAGAAATCGAGCGCTGGCAAACTATCTAAAATCATTTAACAACCTGGACAATGAACCCGACGATGTAGTAGACCTTCATTGTGAACTCAGCTCCCTGTCGCTGAACTGCGTCCAGCTCTGCCAAACCTTTTCCTTTCTGGCTTCCGGAGGCATCGCAACCGATGGCTCGCGTATAGCGACACCCGAGCAAGTAAAACGCATCAACGCACTACTTTTAACATGTGGGGTCTACGATGAAGCAGGTGAATATGCCTTTCGCGTCGGACTTCCTGCGAAAAGCGGTGTCGGCGGTGGTGTCGTCGCCGTAATGCCCGGCGATTACGTGGTATGCGTGTGGTCGCCAGCGCTGAACAGTTCTGGAAACTCGTATTGCGGTACGTACGCACTCGAACTGCTCACAACTCGTACATCAACATCAATCTTCGGAGGCCTGTAGAACAGCGCTCTTCGTTCCCAGTGAAGACTTGCTGCAGTCTACAATCCGAAGGATTCACCGCAGGCACACGTCCGAGCAGCCTGCGGATTCAGAAAGTGGAACCCCTGACCCTCGAGACCTTCCGAAAAATCGAGTTCCGTGCCTTCAATATAGACTTCGCTCCTGGAATCGACCACTACCGTAAGTCCACCGACCTTCTGGATTTGATCGGATTCCTGAATTGTCGTGTCCCAACCCAGATCATACGTCAGCCCGGAACAACCACCAGGTTTGACGGCGACTCGGAGCACCGCTCCGGATGTATCAATAGCCTCGGAATTCGCGATCTCCCTGAGGCGCTCCAACGCACGTTCCGTTATCTTGATTGACATTGTTGCTGGTTGACTTGTTTGTGGTCCCTGCCTGAACGCAGGCCGGTTTCCGAGGTTTCTATCCCCTCGCCTGGCAGTGAATTTGCAATGGAGTAAGGAGCCTCAGTAACTATCGAGCGTAGACTTGATCTAAATAAGAATAATAATCCTTATTTTGCGGGTCTGCCAAGCAATTTGCCCCGCCGAGAGAATTTAGACTATGGACGAAACCAAGTACCTGCAGAGCGTAGCCGATAGCGATTACGAATATGGATTCGTAACCGACATCGAAGCAGATACTGCCCCCAAAGGGCTTACTGAAGATACGGTTCGCATGATATCTTCGAAGAAAGGCGAACCCGAGTGGATGCTGGACTGGCGCCTGCGTGCATTCAGACACTGGATGAAGCTTGCGGAGGCAGAGGCGTATCCCCGATGGGCACACCTTAACTATCCGGACATTGACTTCCAGGATGTCAGCTACTACTCGGCCCCTAACAGCAAGCCCAAATACGACAGCCTCGACGAGGTGGATCCCGAGCTGCTTAAGACATTCGATCGACTGGGCATTTCCCTGACCGAGCAAAAACGCCTCACCGGAGTTGCGGTTGACATCGTAATGGACAGCGTCTCTGTCGCGACGACATTTAAAGATGAGCTTGAAAAACTTGGCATCATCTTCTGCTCTTTTGGCGAAGCCGTCGAAAAGCATCCCGAGCTTATTAAAAAATATATTGGCAGCGTCGTCCCTCATACCGACAATTTCTATGCTGCCTTGAATTCGGCCGTATTCTCAGACGGTTCTTTCTGCTACATCCCTGAAGGCGTTCGTTGCCCGATGGAATTGAGCACGTATTTCAGAATTAATGAAGCTGGAACCGGTCAATTCGAACGAACTCTCATCGTTGCCGAGAAGGGAAGCTATGTTAGTTATCTCGAAGGGTGTACCGCACCCATGCGTGACGAAAACCAGCTTCACGCAGCCGTCGTTGAAATCATCGCGATGGAAGATGCCGAGGTAAAGTACTCGACTATTCAGAACTGGTACCCGGGTGACAAGGACGGCAAGGGCGGGATATACAACTTCGTAACAAAACGCGGTATCTGTGAGGGTGATAACTCTAAGATCTCATGGACACAGCTCGAAACAGGCAGCGCGATTACGTGGAAATACCCGAGTGTCATCCTGAAGGGAGATAATTCAGTTGGCGAGTTTTACTCCGTAGCGTTCACCAAGCACAAGCAACAAGCAGATACGGGCACCAAGATGATCCATCTTGGGAAAAACTCAAGTAGTACTATTATCTCGAAAGGGATTTCTGCTGGTAACAGTAACAATAGCTATCGCGGGCTAGTCAAGATTAACAAGAAGGCAGAAGGCGCTCGCAATTTTTCCCAGTGCGACTCCCTCCTTCTGGGAGATCGTTGTGGCGCACATACGTTCCCCTATATCGAGATCAATAACTCGACAGCCCAGGTCGAGCACGAAGCAACCACCTCAAAGGTTGGCGAAGATCAAATTTTCTATTGCAACGCGCGTGGCATCGGCGAAGCTGAAGCGATCAAACTTATCGTGAACGGATTCTGCAAGGAAATACTTGCTGAACTACCTATGGAGTTCGCGGTCGAAGCTCAGAAACTACTAGCAATCGAACTTGAAGGAAGCGTCGGATAGCAATCCCTGGCGCCCCACAACATTGATATCCTGAGAAAAACCATACTATGCTTTCAATAAAAAATCTTTGTGTTGAAATCGAGGGTAACCGCATCCTCAACGGCCTCAATCTCGACGTCGAACCTGGACAGGTCCATGCCATCATGGGCCCGAATGGATCTGGCAAAAGCACACTAGCCTCTGTACTCGCCGGGAGAGAAGAATATGAAGTACAGGAAGGAACGATCGAGTTCCGTGGACAGGATCTCCTTGACCTGGAAGCCGACGAACGAGCACGTGAAGGACTTTTCCTTGCATTCCAGTATCCGGTCGAACTTCCGGGCGTGAGTATGTCGAACTTCCTCAAGGAGGCCGTAAACTCCGTCCGCTCGCATCGGGGAGAGGAACCTCTATCCTCTGCTGAGTTCCTGAAACGCATGAAGGAGAAAGCCGCTCTCGTCGATCTAAGCCCGGACCTCAAAAGGCGATCTGTCAATGAAGGATTTTCAGGTGGTGAGAAAAAGCGCAACGAAATATTCCAGCTGGCCATGCTGGACCCTGTCCTCGCAGTGCTCGATGAAACTGATTCAGGACTCGATATCGATGCCCTGCGTATCGTCGCCGATGGCGTCAATCAACTTCGAAGTCCAGAACGATCGTTTATTGTGATTACGCACTACCAGCGCCTGCTCAATTATATCGTCCCAGACGTTGTGCATGTACTTCTTGACGGACGTATCGTGAAGTCGGGTTCTAAAGACCTGGCTCTTGAACTCGAAGAAAAAGGGTATGATTGGCTCAAGGAAGAAGTTGGCATCTCGTCTACTCCAGAACACGCGTAACTAACTAGCATGACCCCAGTCGACAAAATATCTACCGACCCAATGACCGTGGAAAAAGCATTTGTCTCCAAGTATGTTGGGATGAATGGTCAGACTCTAAACGGAAAGAGTGCGGCGTTACGTTCTATTCGGGAAAAGGCGATTGCTGACTTTCAAGCGGTTGGTTTTCCGGCTAGGAAATCTGAAGCCTGGAAATACACGAATGTCACCGACTTGTTGAACGAGAAACTCGTCAGCAATTTGTCGTTGCCGTCACCGACTTTGTCCTGGGAAGATGTCAAGGACTTCGCAATTCCTGGTCTCGAAGGTCCTTTGGTGGTAATCGAAAACGGCCGCTTCAACGCCAATGCCTCGCGATTAAACGCACTGCCTCAAGGCCTGACAATTACCGACTTGCAGACTGCTGCAGAAGAACACACTACTATCTTCGACAAACACTTTGGCAAAAACGCTCCTTCAGGGGACGATGGATTTGTAGCACTGAATACTGCGTTTGCCGGGTCGGGGCTATTTCTACACGTGGGTACCAGGACTTCGATCCGAGACATCGTACAGGTCCTGAATATCAATACAGGTGATAGCGACATATTTATCCAACCCCGCTCCCTCATAGTCGTCGACGAAGCAGGGTCGCTGGATATCCTGGAACGACAAGTCTCCCTTTCCAGTGCTAACTCATTTTCGAATCGTGTCGTAGAGGTCCATGTTGGAAAGTCTGCACGTGTTTCTACTTTCCGGCTGCAAGATGAAAACGGATCTTCATCGCAGGTCACGAACATTGCAGTATCTCAGGATGGGAACAGCGTCATGTCCGACCTCGCAGTTACACTGGGTGGTAAGCTGGTCCGTAACAACGTCGTCGTGCGCCATCTTGCACCACACTGTGAAACCCACCTAAACGGACTTTTTGTTTGTCGGGATAACATGCACGTGGATAATCATACGCTGGTTGACCACGCACAGCCGGACTGCTACAGCAATGAAACGTATAAGGGAGTCCTTTACGATGCGTCTACCGGCGTATTCAACGGGAAGGTATTGGTTCGACAGGACGCGCAGCGTACCAACGCCTACCAGTCGAACAAAAGCATCGTGTTGTCAGATTCGGCACATATGTATTCGAAGCCTGAACTTGAGATTTATGCCGATGACGTCAAGTGTAGTCACGGTGCAACTACCGGTCGCCTCGAGCCTGAAAGTATCTTTTACCTCCAGTCACGTGGACTATCACTCGATCGAGCACGTGCACTCCTCCTTGTAGCTTTCGCTCAGGAAGTATTTGATTCTGTTACGAACGAACCCCTTAAGGATTTTCTCACGCTCGAAATGAACCGCAGGATCGCGTGATCAATCCGAGTGTGATCCAGTACAAGGACTACGCGATACTTGCAACCCGTTCCAGAAACTAACCGGGCGTATCACCAACCATGAGTGATCGCATTCAACATATCTTACCGGCAGAACACTCAGCGACCGCGCCGTACGACGTTGATCGTGTGCGAGAAGACTTCCCAATCCTCCAGCGGACCGTGACTGGGAGGCCTCTGGTTTACTTTGACAACGCCGCCAC
>CBDUKH010000102.1:0-13184 GCA_965367755.1 uncultured Rhodothermales bacterium | reverse complement strand
GAAGGGTCGGGCAACACGACGGTCGGTGGCCTCGTTGAGTTTGATCCGTCTGGAGGATTCATTAGAGAAAGCAGTGCCGCTGATCCTTCAGTTAACGAACCGATCAGGCCTTACAGTCTTACCATTCTACCATCCATCGATCGCGTCGTGTCGACCAGCGGTGACATGCGGGGCGAATACCCTAGCAGAGCAATTCAGATTTGGCGCCTTTCTGACCTTTCATTGGTCCAAACCATTCTTCTTCCGCACGGAGAGAGAGGAGACGAAGGAATGGAAGTGGGAGAACCTCGCGTCCTCGAAGATGGAAAAACGGTTCTCATTGCTACGTTTAGTTGCGGCCTGTATCGACTCACCAATATTGATTCGGGAAGTGCCCAGGTAGATTTGGTCTATTCCTTTCCGTTCGAGAAAGCGCCAGAGTGTGCACTGCCGATCCGGGTCGGCAACTATTGGATTCAAACGGTTCCTTCCATCAACGGGTTGATAAGCCTGAACATTAGTGATCCGGCGAATCCTGTTGAGGCTCATAGACTTATCTTGGGTGATAATATGTGGCCACACTGGTTATCCCTTGACCAGGCTTCCAATACTCGACTGGTACTCACAGGTTATGACGGACTTCAAAACCGCGTTGTGATTATCGGCTTCAATCCAGATGATGGAACGATGCAGCTTGATTCGAATTTTGGAGATCCCGACTCCAGCGTGCCGGGCATTGATTTTGGACGATCGTCATGGCCACATGGAGAAACCGGCCCGGCGGTCCCTCATGGGGTCGTCTTCGGATAGCTGTTTACATCGACGATCGAGTGATTCACTTTGACCCCGTTGATGCCCTGCCTTCGCAGGGACAGGTTCATTCCGGCGGCCAAGCCGTTGCTCACGCGCATTCGCGTTTGTACTCTTTAATTCTTCCGTCCGGCGATTTACCTTACTAACTATAGGTCGCCGTCCCCGGACGGCCGTACCCTTTCGACGCCGACACCTTTCTGCGAGACCGCGAGATGATCGGTTCCACTCAGGCGATGTACAACTGGAAAGAGGGCCTCCAGAGCTCGCGGGATCTAATCCGAGAAGCAACGGTCGCTCTCCGCGCTCAGGCCGAGGCCGAACTCGGTGAGTGAGCCGCAGTACCTGTAGTTCAAGTGGTCGGGCGCAAAACCCGTGGTTGCTACCGCCTTCACGGCGCTACATGTCACCTCACCCTTTACCTTCCCGTCGCGAACAATTACCTTCAAACTCTCTGCTGACGTCCGGAGGAGTCCACCGGGCATCGTTATGCAGCTTATGCAACGAAGGTGAACAGGCAAGATATCCCCGGACAACATGGCAAACTACATCGACGGATTTGTTCTCCCTGTACCGCGCGCGCATCTGGAGACGTATCGGCAAGCTGTCGTTCAGATCGCTGAGATATGGATAGAACACGGAGCGCTCGACTACGCGGAATACGTTATCGACGATCCCCTGTTGGAAGGCACCCGATCATTCATGGAGGCTGCCAGTGCGAAAGCCGATGAGACGGTCATCTTCGGTTGGGTTGCGTTTGAATCTCGCGAAGCACGTGACCGTGCAAATGAACTCGTCGCTACGGACCCTCGGATGGCGGAGTTAACCGCGCCCTTGACAGACGCGAAGAACCCAATCTATGATGCAGCTCGCATGGTCTATGCTGGCTTTGTTAAACTCGTAAGTTTATCGGCCAAAGAATAATTAGAGACCTTCAACCCCCCGTTGATACTCGGCCTCCAGCCTGACGGGCTCGTCCTTACATTGCCACGCGCTTTTTCACTATTTGTCTTCCCGACTTGAACAGTTACCTTCGGGTCGCCGCCGACAACACACGGCGGTATGAAAAGATTGGTATTACGAGTCATCCCAAAGAATACACAGGTTTTATAGATAGTAATGAATTCGCTTGAACCCAAGCTGCTGGCGGTGCTCCGTGAGGGGTACCGCCGCGATCAATTCTGGCGAGACCTTGCCGCTGGCCTTATAGTCGGTGTCGTCGCCTTACCCCTGGCAATAGCCTTTGCCATTGCCTCCGGTGTTGGGCCGGAACGCGGACTGTATACGGCCATCGTGGCGGGCTTCATCATCTCAGTACTTAGTGGCAGCCGTGTACAAATAGGTGGACCGACAGGTGCATTCATCGTGTTGGTGTACGGGATCGTTCAACAGTTCGGCTACGATGGACTCGCCGTCGCGACTCTGATGGCCGGGGGTATCTTGATTGTGATGGGACTCGCCCGGTTCGGAGCGCTAATCCAATTCATCCCCTACCCGGTTACCGTCGGGTTCACGGCTGGAATCGCCGTTGTGATCGCCTCCGGACAAATCCGCGATGCGCTTGGACTGACGATGGAGGCCGTCCCAGCCGAGTTCTTCGAGAAGTGGAGTGCGTACGGTGAAGCCATCGGGACCCTTAATCCGTGGGCCGTAGGCCTCACCGTCGCGACCATCTTCATCCTGGTTGCGTTGCCGCGTGTGACACCGCGTATTCCTGCGTCGCTCGTCGCACTCCTTGCTGCGACGGCAGTCGTTCAGCTTTTCGACCTCCCGATCGAGACCATTGGGAGCCGTTTCGGCACGGTCCCTAACAGCCTTCCTGCCCCCCACATTCCACGCGTGGACTGGGCGATGGTACCCGACCTCGTTTCGCCTGCGGTTTCGATCGCCATTCTGGCCGGGATTGAGAGCCTCCTCTCTGCTGTAGTCGCCGACGGGATGACGGGGCGCCGTCATCGCTCCAACATGGAGCTCGTAGCGCAGGGTGTCGCAAACATAGCGTCGCCAATTTTCGGCGGCATACCAGCCACGGGCGCCATCGCGAGAACAGCTACGAACATAAAGAGTGGCGGGCGGACGCCTATCGCCGGCATCATCCATGCGTTCACCCTACTAATTATCCTCGTAGCCGCAGGACAGTGGGCCGCGCTCGTGCCGATGCCGGTGCTGGCCGGCATACTCGTCGTCGTCGCCTACAACATGAGCGAACTCCACCTCTTCGCTGGTGTGCTGCGGAGTACACGGAGTGACGCGATCGTGCTTGTTGCGACGTTCCTGTTGACGGTGCTTGTGGACCTGTCCGTAGCCATCCAGGTCGGCGTGGTGCTGGCAGCGTTCCTGTTTATGCGCCGGATGGCAGAGGTAGCTCACGTCCGCGCTCTTACGGGCACGGCCTCGGAGGACGACCCTGCTCTGGACCCTGCCGAGGTCGACATGATGCGTTCCGTGCCCCCGGGCGTCGAAGTCTACGAAGTGAACGGACCGTTTTTCTTCGGTGCGGCTCACAAGTTCAAGTCCTCGCTGTCGAACATTCAACGCAAGCCAGTAGTCCTGGTACTACGAATGCGAAACGTAATGGCGCTTGATGCCTCGGGACTTCGGGTCCTTGAAGAGATGGCTGCTGAAGCACGACGCGGTGGGCCGGCACTCGTGCTCTCCGGTGTCCACGCTCAGCCGCTTGTCCTCATCGAAAAGTCAGGGTTGCTTACGGCGCTCGGAGTGGAAAACGTTGTCGGGGACCTGTCAGTTGCGCTCGAGCGTGCTAGAGAGATCCAGAAAGAATTGCCGGGTGGCTCTTCAGGATAGTAATGCAATGGTTCGGCTTCGATTCTTTCCCAACCAACGCGCTCGAACGAATTCAGGTTGCCAGTCTTGGCCGACATGCTATGCCAGGTTCAGCGGGTGATCGTCTGTCATTCATGCACGCTTGATCGGGAGCTGGCAAGCGATCTCGAAATAATCATCCCCATTGGCGAATGGACGACCTTTCCATGCCTCAAACACAGGTTGATCGTCGGGGACGTAGCCACTCTGCGGTAGCCAGGTCTTGTACAACCAGTCGATTGCGCGAGCTTCCAGCGAAATGTCACCGTGCACCATCACCTCGGCGACATGCATCGCTGGAAACTCAAAGCGACCTATCTCACCAGATGGAACGAAATCTTCGACTACGAGCGCAACGTCGTACCGACAATCTGATAGGGCAACGATTTCTGGTTCATCCCACATGTAGCCGATCCATTGACCGTCAGCCAGTCCGTGCTCGATGGCCCATACCAGGAGTCGTTGACAGGCTTCCCGGGCAACTCCCTCCCGATAAGGATCAACGACCCGGATATAGGCAACCGTGCGAGCCGGTAAATCACGAAGTACGACTTCGAATTTGTCCGGATTATGGCCTTCTTGCAGTTTCACAAGACGGTGGGATTCAACTCTGTTCGACATCACACGCTCGAACTCCTCACACCTTGAATTGCGGAAAGAGTTAAGATCAAATTTACTTGGAGGAGCACCGTAATACTGTTTGAAGCTACGGGAAAAATCCGACGATGACGTGAAGCCGCAATCGAGTGCGACGTCCGTCAATGACCGCTGTGGGACGTGAGACATTATATACAGGGCCCGTTCGAGTCGTAACCTCTTCACGAACTGATTAAGAGTCTCCCCTATCATAGCCTTGAAGACGCGGTGGAAGTGGAACGGTGAGAAACAAGCCGCCTCTGATACTTCCTCCAAATTCATTGGCTTCGCGAGATTGCCCACAACATGGTCGATTGCGCGATTGACCCGCTCTATGTAATCGATGGAGACGGTACTTTCAATATTTCCGTCAGTCAGCAAGATTTGGCAAGCATTTATTGACGTTTCTCAATCAAATTGGTTTGAGGCGAGCTTGATTCTCGCTCGAACGCAACCCGACATCGCTGAGGGAGAATTTGCACAAACGATTTCGCTTAGGAATATGGCTCATATACACACTGGTTCATTGTGTTCTTCATAGTGCACGTTCCCACTCCACCCTGCCGACGAAGCCATTAAATAGCGCAGTCGTTCTTGAACTCTAGCAAATATAATTGTACAGATTACCCACACAGAAACCTGCTGCAAAAATACTACACGAGACGACACATACAAATATTATCATGAAACCGGAAGATGGAAATGAACATGGCGCGAGTTACGGGCATCGGCGGAATTTTTTTCAAAGCAAAGGACGCCCCTGCTTTGCAAGCGTGGTACAAACGACACCTCGGCATTGATGTCCAGGCGTGGGGCGGGGCAAGCTTTGACTGGTGCGACAAAGACGGAAAACCGATGGGTGGAACAACAGCATGGTTAATTGCTCCGGAAAATAGCGACCAGTTTGCGCCAGGTAACGCCGCCTTCATGGTAAATTACCGTGTAGACGATCTTGATGCTTTGATCAAAGCTCTCAAAACAGAAGACTGCAATGTCCTGGAGAAAGTTGATGACTCTGTGTATGGGAAGTTCGCATGGGTGATCGATCCGGAGGGAAACAAGGTCGAATTGTGGCAGCCGCCGAATGGTGAGTAAGGCGACGACAAGTTGATTGGTTACCCTGTGGAACCAGGCATAGTGAGGTCGGAGAACGATGATGACATCGCGATCTAGTGTGTTAGCGAACGCGGCGGATCACTTGATCGGTCGTGACAAAATCTACCATTGAACAGAGCCATAGCGTCGTAGTAGTAAACGACAAAGATCACAACCGCCGGGCGTCTCACGCGGATTCGTCCGCACAGGACGGTCTGGAATCATTCGAACAACTTGATGTAGTTTTTCGTCGCCTTAAGCGCTAATATCATCCACCGCTAGATGTCACTCACCCAAAAAGCTGATGCCCAAACATATCGAACGACACTATGCTGAAAGGATTGGATGGTTGCGGGCCGCGGTCCTGGGAGCGAACGATGGAATCGTATCCACTGCGAGTCTACTTGTAGGGGTGGCGGCAGCTAGTGCGGCAAGGAGTGATATCGTGATAGCCGGTATTGCCGGGTTAGTCGCGGGAGCGATGTCCATGGCGGCAGGTGAGTACGTATCCGTCAGCTCTCAGGCCGATACTGAAAAGGCGGATCTGGATCGCGAGCGTGGTGAGCTCGAAGATGATGAAGAATTCGAACGAGGTGAACTTGCGAGCATATACGTTGAGCGTGGACTTGATTCGAACCTCGCGCAGCAGGTAGCAGACCAGCTAATGGAACACGACGCTCTCGCAGCCCATGCACGAGATGAGTTGGGCCTGACGGAGACGCATACCGCCCGGCCCATTCAGGCGGCTTTAGCATCCGCTTCGACGTTTGCAATAGGGGCTGCCTTACCGCTGGCCCTCGTGCTATTGAGTCCAACTACATACATGATCCCGGCGGTAGCTGGTGGCAGCCTGGGGTTCCTTGCGCTTCTGGGTGGACTTGCTGCTCGAGTTGGTGGAGCAAAAATTCTTGTAGGCGCGACCCGCGTCACTTTTTGGGGCGCACTGGCCATGGCTGCGACTGCAATGATAGGTAGCCTCTTTGGCACTGTCGTGTGACCGCAAGTAGTTTTGCACTGTACAGCCTCACCGACTTGATTCCTCCCTTCGTCGAGGTCGGTGCGAATCGCGTCTGGTGGAAAGACTGCCTTAGTGTGGCGCGCCTGTCCTGTCGGCTTGAACCGTTTTATCTCCCTTTATCTTCCCAACGCGCGCTAGTATCTTCCTACCTCCGCGCCGGTCACGTAGCAGTTCTCATCGCTTCCCAGCAGATGCCCGGTACAATAATTTTTCGGAACAACAGTTTATAGAGTCACAACCTCGTGACATATCATGCGCCTTCGACTCACCTTCCTATCCCTCGTGCTTGCCTCCTCCGTCGTTGCACAACCTGTTGCCCTGCGACAAGATGATAGAATTCGACTGGCAGAAATTTACAGGCTTGCTGATAACGTTCAGGACATGGCATGGGAAGACTGGAGCAAAACTCCATTCCCGATTCTTCTCGTTACGAACGATCACGAGTTCCTCATCCGGCATCCGGATCCTTCCGAGGACTTTACTCCGATTGGTTACGATACACTTTTGCAGAGCAGCATCTTTGTCCGCGATCGAGTCAACTCACCAGGCTTTTTGGCGGCCTTTCCTGCCGTTGGCGGTATCTCCACCGTCGTGATTGGTCAGCCTGAGAATACCAATAAATCTTCGACGTACTGGGTTCTGGCTGCGATGCACGAGCACTTCCATCAATTACAGGCTGCGCAACCCGGCTACTACGCGCGTGTCGCTGCTCTTGAGTTATCAAATGGAGACGAGTCGGGAATGTGGATGTTGAACTATCCGTTCCCCTATGAAGATGCGTCAACAAAACAAGCTCTGCACGAACTACGGGATGCCCTCATAAATCAGAATGCAAAGGAACCCGACTACCTCGAATCATTCTTGAGTATAAAGGGCAAGCTAAGAGAAAAGCTCACTGCCGCGGATTATCGATACCTCTCCTTTCAATTCTGGCAGGAAGGTGTTGCTCGCTATACAGAACTCCGAGTAGCTGATCTTGCTGACAAGTATCACAAGCCTGCCGAAGAATTTCGATCTCTTCCCGACTTTGTTGATTACGGTATTGCCGCAACTACCCTTCGCAGTAATCTTGATTCTGAACTGAGGACACTCGACATTGAGGCATGGGGCCGAGTTTCTTTTTACCCGTTGGGCGCCGCCGAAGCACTGCTGCTCGACAGAGTTGCACCGGATTGGCGTTCAAGATACCATACCGAACCGTTCTATCTTGAGCGATATTTCGAACAAGACTATTAATGCGAACACAATTCCCGGCGCTAACCAGATATACCAATCTCGATGATCATTCCAACGGAAGAACTCACGGTCGACAACGTACCCGCACCTGACTGTGCAGACATCGAATTTATCCGATTCGCTCAGACGCTTAATGGCTACAACGAAATCGGCGGTGAAGCGGGCGATTTGGGGGCCTATGTAACGAAATTAAACGAGCGGCCTGTTGAGTTGCTTTCTCTTGAGGAGCTTCGCATTCTACTATTTGCTCGACAACGAGCCCACTATCATCAGGGAGGCGGCTGGCCCGACGGGGATCCTGTAATGGATGAGATGCGGATGGTAACCGAGTTGATTAGGGAGCGTCTGTTGAATGACTTGTAATCCCTTGTTCGGAAAAGCGCATTCTCACGTTTTTGAATACAACAATCAGCTACGCATACCACATTCGATTGCCGAATGGTTTACTGCTTTTGTAGGTCGACCTGCTGGCCGTTTTATACCGCCTCCGTTGCGGGACACTTCGCCGCGCTCTTTCCCTTTCCATCGCGGACCCCTACATTCGGTTCTGTCGAAGACACGTGGCATCATCAGACACCGTTACAATAGACTTTCAATCAGGCATTCAAATGCAGAGCAAACAGAATGAGCAGGCCATCAGGGACATTCTGTTCAAGTGGGCTAACGCGACCAGAATTGACGCGCGCGAGGACGTACTTAGTAATCACGCTCCAACGGCCGTATTTTTTGATGTGCTCCCTCCTTTAATGTATAACGGTACAACAGCGTATGAGGCAAGCTGGGACGAGTGGCAGCCTGATCTTTCTACTGATTCGATCTTTGAGTTTACAGAATTAACTGTGAGAGCAGGGTCGGATAAAGCGTACGCCTTCGGCATTATTCAATGTGGCGGACTGGCGCCGGACGGTCGTCGATATAGCGATATCGTGCGAGCCACATTTTGTCTTGATCGCGTAAACACAGAATGGATTATCTCGCACCAGCACATATCGATGCCTGTAGGGTCTTGACAGAAGCTTGATAACTTATAATCCGCTATGCGTCATATTATCGTTGACCACACCCAAACCTGCAATTGACTTTGCGCCTCTCCGGCCTGTACTTGATTTATACCCATAGGCGCCATCATTTAACATAACCGGACACTGTTAGACAAACACAGCTACCATGAACAACAAAAAAAAGAAGACGACTAAACCTGGTACTGGAATAGCCGTTGGACTCGCCCTCGGTGTCGCTCTCGGTGCTGCTCTCGATAGTGTCGGTTTTGGAATTGCGATAGGCATCGCACTCGGTGCTGCTGTAGATTATCACAACGCCAATAAGTCCAAGACAAACGACGAACAATAGTTTTTTAACGCGGACCTGTTTTTGAACCGCCGAATTCCCGGTTGATGCATGCTTTTAAAACGGCAGGCTCGACCGATCGATCCCCGGTTGCTCAGCGCCCAAGCTACTACCCTTTAATTACTCCCTGCAGCGGTTTACCTTACCAACGATAGCTTGCCGATGTCCAGTGGGATAAACGGAGCCATAAGGCCGCGGGCTGGAGTCGTCTTTCAGAATAACATGAAAACAATCATTCATACGGTTCAAGTTCATACACAGCCAGAAACTGTTTACCGGGCGTTGACTACCCAGGCAGGTGTCACGGGATGGTGGACAGATCGCGCTACGCTGGACGAGGGTGTCAATCAAAGTATTGACTTCAGTTTCGTTGGGGACTTCAATCCCAGGATGTTGCAGACCGATTTGCATCCATTTGACCTGGTAGTCTGGCGATGCGTATCCGGACATGGCAACTGGAAAGACAATACGTTCCAATTCAAGCTGCGCGAAAGTAATGGCGAAACATCATTGCAATTCGTTCAAGAATATGCGCAGGAATTGGATGACGATACCTACGGCACATACAATTTCAACTGGGGATATTATTTGAATAGTCTCAAGTTGTTTTGCGAAACAGGCACAGGTACGCCCTTTCATGCATAGGAATCAAATCGCAGCGCCGCGACCCCCCAATTGGTAAACGCTCATCGCAAGGGCGTCGGACCAACCAACCCTTTTCTCTTTGTATAACAAAATATTGCTTTCGAATCTTGACGCCGTCTATAGCGACATGTCCGCTCGACAATCAAAACTGAATAGCCCCCTTTTGAACTCAAACGACTAGGGTCACCTTGCCATCATCGTCAGGGCGGAAACCGTATCTTGATACATGAATGCGATTTTTAGATGCACCAGGACATAACTTCATACAACAAACAGCAGTCAGCAGATCACCGGCAAGTGTGCGATCTACTTGCAAACGATATTGACCTGCGACTACCTGAAGCAGAAAACAAAATTTGGCACGGCCATCCCGTCTGGTTTCTTGAAGGAAATCCGATCGTTGGATACAGTAAACAAAAGCGTGGAATCAGACTTATGTTCTGGAGTGGCGCAGATTTTGACGAGGCTGGATTGGATGTCGTGGGTACGAAGTTCAAGGACGCGTCGGTATTTTATAACGACATCTCTGAGATAAGTTTGACGGATCTTCACCGCTGGCTGAAAAAATCAAAACGCATCCAGTGGGATTACAAAAACCTAGTCAAGCGAAAAGGGATCCTCGAACGAATCAGTTAGCGTTGTGATACCCGCATGTTCGGGTACGCCTGTAGGGCAGGCTCTTCTCGGCGTTCTAGCGACCCACTTTCTGTATCAATAATGAATTCAGGACCCACGTATGACTACGTTTGAATATATCAAGGCTGGCGAAGGCAGGGACTTCGACTATTCCCAGGACCACTGCTTTGTCAAGCTGGCTTCGCGTGATACAGCTGGTGAATTGTCGATCGTCGAAGACACATTAAAACCCGGCTTTACTCTGGGACGACATCATCACAAAATAATGACGGAGGTGTTCTACGTCCTCGAAGGTGAGATAGATTTTGTGTTCGATGATAGCACGATCCAAGCCAGGCCCGGCGACACCATTACGATACCCCCGATGGTTTGGCACGCTGCCTACTGTCAGCACGGCGGCAAGATGCTGACCATTTTCAAACACGGTCGATTCGACGAGTTCCTTGAGCGATTATCGACGATGTCGAATGAACAATTTTCCGACAAAGCGTTAATGACATCGGTAGCTGAAGAGTTTGATATTTATGAATCGGAGTAAGTTACGGAGGTACAAAAACCTCTAGTCGATACCGAACTTTCCGCGCACTGCTCAAATGTTTTACAAAGCGCGTCTGACACGTGTCGGCCACATGCCCTGACCGTACACCGTCAGGCAGATTAATTCACACGAGAAAATGGACTGGACCTTTCCTCATACCCTCTATCCGTCCGCCCTGCCACCATCTGTCGTGTGGGCGCTTTTTCTCGCATCCATTCTTCTGTCAGCAGTTATGCTCAAACGTGTTCGCGACAAGCATGACCTGAAGCGAGTCTTCCTGCTCGCCGTCCCAATAACCGTCGCGGTCCTGATAGTTTCCATTGTCGTCAGCGTCTTGATTACGTTTTTTATATACGACCTCTAAAAGCTGACGGCAACCCTATGGGAGCCAGCTCGAAACTGGCAGGCCATCGCGGTTGCTCTGGAGCCTCCAGGCAGAGACCCTTTAATTACTCCTTCCGGCGGATTACCTTACGCGCGTCAGGTTGCCACCAGCCGTCGGGCTCAGCCACGCAAAACACGGAACGGGAACGACCAATGATCCAACTGAACCCATTCGCAGCAAATCTTTGCGCACCCAAAACAGATGATCATCACTCCCTACCTCACAATCTGCGCCGCAGCCATTGGCATCGGTGCCAGTCTCCTTATGGACGCCTGGAATCTCTTCTTGAAAAGAGCATTCAGTATTCCGTCGCTCAACTACTGCCTGCTTGGTCGCTGGTTTCTTCATATGCCGACGGGCACGTTCATCCATTCAAGTATTGCCGCCTCCTCACCGAAACGTTTTGAATGTGCCGCAGGCTGGATCGCGCATTACTCGATCGGCATCATGCTAGCGCTGATGTTCCTCGCTTTCGCACCCGCCGATTGGATTACGCAGCCAACCTTTCTTCCCGCTCTACTGTATGGCATCGGCACAGTGGTATTTCCACTCTTCGTCCTCCAGCCATCTCTCGGTCTCGGGATCGCTTCCTCGAAAACACCCAGGCCTGCCCGGGCCAGGCTTAAGAGTTTCATGACGCATATTGTCTTCGGTCTCGGGCTGTATTTATCAGCAGTTGTTTTGAGTAACTTTGGTATAGGTACCTGATCAACCGAAGGTCCGACACAGTTGATTAGTGCCAGTTTCCAGGGTATGGAAGGCTGACGTTCAGCAATAGACCAATCCGATTTGCAAGTTTGCTCGGATTGCTACGCGTTCCTGACAAGCTTCATCTCTCCCTTTACCTTCCAACCTCGAACAATTACCTTCAAGCTTCCAGTATCCTCAGCTTGCAGAACTGGAGGCCGGGCAGACGTATTGAGCAATTTTCCAACTAGCAAATGGGGTCAAAGCCATGTCGTTAGCGATGTTTGACAAGAACTATGGAGTCAATCCAGCTGAGAATTACGAACGCTTTTTCGTAGCGGCGATTGGAGAACCACTTGCACGGGATCTTGTCACCCGTATAAACACTCTCTCATCAGATAGAGTGCTGGATGTCGCCTGCGGGACAGGTATTGTGGCGCGACTTATCATGCAGTCCGATTCAGCTCCTCGCTTCATCGCCGGACTAGACCCCAATGGCGCTATGCTGTCTGTCGCCAAAACCGTTGCAGGCGACAAGGCCAATGTTGAATGGCACCAGGCGCCCGCGGAGCAGCTACCTTTCCCGGATGACTCATTTGATTTGGTCACGTGCCAGATGGGTCTTCAATTTATGACCAATCCGTCTGCCGCATTGAAAGAAATGTGGCGTGTTCTTGCGGATCATGGGAGAATATTTCTTAGCCTCCCCGGTCCTTCAACGGGAATCTTCGCCTCGCTTGCAGAATCCTTAACGCAACATGTCGGACCTCAAGCCGGAAACTTTGTCAATAGAGTTTTTTCGATTCATGACCTTGCTGAGATAGAAGTATTGCTGCAAAGTGCGAGATTCAGTGACGTATCCGTTCACGCTACGAAGCACGACCTTAAGCTCCCGCCCGCCCGTGAGTTTCTCTGGCAGTACATACACAGCACTCCTATAGTGCAGTCAATATCGCAAGTGCGTCCCGATGCTCGGAACGAATTCGAAAATGCGGTTCTAACAGATTGGAAGGAATTTGAATCCGACGGTGTCCTCAGACACAACCTGCGATTAGTTGTCGCCTCGGGAGTCAAAGCAGTAACGTGACCTGGAAAACTCTGCAAGTGCTTTTTTGCCCCGGCCATGGCGTACTTCACGACGATCGCACACCGTATCTACTCGGATTACGAAACACTGTTAAATAAATGCGGCTTACCTAGAATACATCAGCTATGGAAGATACCCCAACGTTATACGAATGGGCCGGTGACCTCCGGACGTTTGAACTCTTATTTGACAAATTCTATGAAAAGGTCCTCAAAGATCCGCTTCTAGCCGATACCTTTGCGAACATGTCATCCGAACATGT
>CBDUKH010000101.1:0-13279 GCA_965367755.1 uncultured Rhodothermales bacterium | reverse complement strand
TATCTATTGGAAAACGTTTGGATTCAGGAGGGCGGACATCTTGCCGCTAAGAAAGTGCTCGAATCTCCCGACATTGATTTTCTGGCCGGTCCGTTTACGTACCAGACTACCAATATTGAGGGCGAACCGTGGTGGAACCATGACGTCGTCGACGGCGCTAACAATCATCTTGGTCGCGCCCGGGGTGTTGCGGGTGATGGCGGATATCGAGTATTGCTCGAGTCGTTGCGCCGCCGAGGAAAATTGTTTTTTGTCGAAGCAGACAGCGGTACTTGTCTGGTTCCGCCACCGGGAGACCTAGGCGGAGCAGAAGCCGAAATTGACAATCTGCTTACCAACATCGGGGGCGAAGGAAGCGAGAGTCTACGGGGCACGCTCCAGGTATTAAGTCGTGACCTCGGCAGAATGTGGGCAGGTGGCAGCGGAGGATGGCTGTTTGATTTCGGCCCGGCGATGAGCCTCCAGAAGAGTTGGTACGACCATCCTGAAATAAGAACGCTACTAAAAAAGTTCTCGAAGTTGATGGATGAGCGAGATGTGTTGGACCTGTCGCCAGTAGCAGAGGTGGCAGCGATCTATAATCCGGAGTCGTTCTTTTCGACGAGGCACTGGCGGGCCGAGAAGCCGCTGAGCGAGACCGGCTCTATGGATTATTTCAGCCACTGGTTTCTGGATAGTCAGGCGCGAGCTCTGCATCGGACGGGAATGCCAGTCGATTTCCTGTACTCTTTCGATCTCACTCGCGAGGGTCTGGAGCGCTATAAGCTGATCTTTGTGGTCAACGACTTCCGGATGACCGCGGAGGATGTGACTCGATATCGGAGCTTGTTGCGGGGGACAAACACCCGGGTTGTATGGATGTACGCCCCAGGTTATATCGGCAAGGACAGGTTTGATCTCGATCAAATGACAACCCTTACAGGGTTTACTTTTGCAGAGCTGGATGAACCGGGTACGATGTTAATCGAACTGGATGACCCGCAGGTTGTTGGTGCGTTTGGTGTCAACCAGGAAGAGCGCCCGCGCTTTCGTGTTTTGAATGGTGAACGGGTGTTGGGCAGATGGAGCGGGAGTCACGAAGTTGGATTTGCCGAGCGGACGGACCCGGATGGCTGGACGTCAATCTATGTCGGCACTGCTCCCCTTCCGGTACACGTTCTAGGGCAACTGGCCTCGGATGCAAATATCAGAAAGTGGAGTTCGAGAGACGATATCGTTGTGGCATCGGCCGATGCTGCCATGATCGTAGCGACATCAGACGGTGAACGGACTGTTTCATTTCCGAAAGAAATGAAGCCCGTATTCCATGGTGGCAATCCTTCGACGCAACACAAACTTTCACTGGAGATCGGAGACGTTCGGCTATTCAAGTCAACTTGATGCGCGTCCACTCACGTTGTGGTTAGGCCGTCACCTCATGACGGAGCGGCTTGCCGTAAACACCAGCGATCAGGTTGTCGGCACTGATGGACGACATTCCGTTTCTGGCAGAAACCGTTGCGCTTCCAATATGGGGAGCGACAATACAATTGGACAATGTTAGCAGCGGATCATCTTTAAGAGGCGGCTCTGGATTTGTCACATCAAGACCGGCAGAAAAAATTTCGCCACTGGTTAACGCATCATAAAGATCAGGATGTAAGTGTATTCCACCCCGAGCTGTATTTACGAAAACCGCAGTCGGTTTCATTTTTCGGAACGCGTCAATGTTGAACAGGTGCCGGGTCGATTCGTTAAGGTCAGTATGAACAGATACGAAGTCTGACTGTGCAAGCAGCGTGTCAAAATCGACCCGTTTTGCCCTGACCGTTTCTTCCGCCTCGCTCTTGTTTGACCTGCTGCTGTACAGGATTTTCATCCCCCAGCCTCGATACATTCGCTGGGCCGTGGCCAAACCAATTCGTCCCATTCCCACGATGCCAAGGGTCTTGCCCTCGATATCCTGACCAATAAATCCAAGCGGTTCCCAGTTCTTCCACTCTCCTGCTGCGACATTTTCGATACCTTCGCGAAGGCATCTCGCAGCTGAAAGTAGAAGCGTGACCGCCATGTCCGCCGTGGCCTCGGTAAGCACACCCGGCGTGTTTCCGACTTTGATTCCGCGACTCGTAGCGTCAGGAATATTAATGTTGTTGTAGCCAACGGCCATATTGGATACGACTTTCAACTGGGGCCCTGCTGCATCGAATACTTCAGCATCCATAGTATCTGTCAACAACGACAGAATGCCGTCGCATCCTTTCACTTTCTCCAGAATTACCTCACGTGAAGGCGGCATCGGATCCTGCCAGACTGTAGCGTCGCATGTTTCTACTATCCGATCCAGTCCAATCGAAGGAATTCTTCTTGCAACAAACACTTTCGGCTTCACGCGACTTCAGTTTTTAAGGTCAGTAAAGAAATGACGTATCGGGATGCTCCTTACAAGATGCGCGAGAACACCCACTTCCTCTATCGACTCAGGATCCACATCGCCGATTTCATCAAAAACGGCAAAGGTGGTATTGTTACGCGCAACATCATTGACGGAGTAACGGTCACCGGGAATGTCCATCCCATCGTACATGAACCATAGCCCATTTCCGACGATTGTATCACTACTACGGATGGGTGCCATTATATAGTGAGCAAACGCATGAGACTCGGACCGGACCGCATATCCCTTGCTCACTGACAGACCATCTTTTAGTGCATCGTTGATGTAACCGATTTGCGTTGTGCTCGCCATCGTGACGACGGGTCCTTCGGAAAAATTTACAGCAGGCCGTTCGACTGGTTGGTCGGAACACGCCTGTGTTATTGAACCCAGTGAAAGGGCGACAAGAAAAAGAAACGGTCTCATCCGAATATTAGTTGAGGTCAATCGATGGGATCGGTATTATGATACGGATTGGCTACCACTTCTTTGCAAACGAGCATATGGCAAAACGTTCCAACGACTTCTCCGTACGGCTCGGTTCTGTCCACATATGGATCTGTACTTTTTTCTTCTTCGGCATCATCGCGACAACAGCATTTGTCGCCGAGCGCACAGAGCGCAATAGTTGGACACAAGAAACCGAACTCCCCAACACGTCAATCATAAATCCTGGAATGTTGAGCGATGCGCGAGAGCGTATCGCACGAGGAGATAATGTCCAGGTACAGGTAGACACCTTACGTGCAAGAGCCGATGCGGTTTTGGCTGACCGCGTATACACGGTGATGGACAAAGAAATTGATCCACCCACTGGAGACAAACACGACTACTTGAGTAGAGCACCTTATTTCTGGCCAAATCCTGACACTCCCGACGGACTTCCCTATATCAAGAAGGATGGAGAGATTTATGAGCCCAACCGCAGTGGTACCGATTTCGTGTCTCGTAACAAGATGGATCACGGGGTCATAGTTCTATCGGTAGCTTATTACCTGCTCGGAGATGAGCGCTACGCGTCAGGAGCAGCTGAAAGGATTCGTGCGTGGTTCCTTGCGGAGGAAACGAGAATGAATCCACATCTGGATTTTGCACAGGGAGTACCCGGTATAATGGATGGTAGTCTCTGGGGAATCATTGATACCTGGAGATGGTCAGCTCTTGTGGATGCAATTTCTCTTATTGAGTCGTCGCCGTCGTGGACGGATGCCGATGCAAATGGAATGGCGAAGTGGTTCGATCAATATCAACAGTGGCTGCGGACCAGTGAACTTGGGTTCGACGAGAGCCTCATGTGGAACAACCACGGTTCTTTCTATGACGCACAGGTAGTTGCGTTATCTATGTATGCCGGAAAGCGTGAACCTGCGCGAGCGATACTACTTGAAGCACGCAATCGCAGAATCAATCACGGAATCGAACCGGATGGCCGCCAACTGTATGAATTGGAACGAACACGTTCGTTCGGCTACAGTGTCTTTAATCTGCGAGCATTTTTCCATCTCGCTGCGCTCGGAGATCAACTGGATGTCGATCTCTGGAATTACAGGGCAGATGATGGAAGTGGGATTCGTCAGGGTCTGGATTTTCTTGCGCAGTATGCTGATCCGCAGATAGAATGGCCATATCTCGATCTGAAATTCCAACGAGAGGTTTTGATTCCCATGTTACGATGGGCGTCGTACGCGTACAATGAACCGGCATATCTGGAGAAGGCGCGCATGATCCCGGGATACGCCGAAGTCACCGCGGCTTTTCCGACGCGGGTGACCGACATTCCACAGTTATTTCTGGAGCCTTGACATAACGGGACGCGAATCACATCCTCCCGCACTGGATAACTTTAATTCCCATGGCAGCGAACATGCCAGCTTTAGCGTTCATGGCATCGTTCGCACCCGGCGCGTCAGGAGTATACGCCACCTGGATATGGTTCGATTTGTGCTTTGCCATTAGTTGATCGCGAGATACGCCATCAAGGATTGCATGCATTATCGGCCACTCATAATTCGTTGCCTTCCAACGTCTTTCAGATTCATCATGAGGTAGTTCAACAACTCTTCCTGTACCGATATCTGCACAGAGTTCGTTGTTTTCGATGTAGACTCGGCTCCATACGATTCTTCCAGGTTTTGAAACACCGCGAAGCGTACCGCCTCCCAGGCGGAAGTACATCGGAGGCTGGCGCATACTGGAAGCACTGTGGTAACCGTTGACGAAGTGTGCCGGAGGCGCGGCTCCAGAGATTTCGAATACCCAGACGAAGTCGCCATTGTACGTATCTCCCCATCGAACATCATGTAGCGTTGTTTCAGGTTCAAACTTGAGAGCGGTCCAGACCCGATTCGTAACTAATGCATCTATGGCGGCACACTCATCGACCTCGTTGAAATGTGGAAGCGGAGCATTTCCAAAAAGGGTTTCTCCGTGTCGGTTACTGACGGGTGGCCGTGAGCTGTTGTTCAGGAGGCCTTCTGCCAGGTCTGATGCAGGTAGCAAATCTTTCAAGCCTTGCTGATACTGGATCCCGATGGCTGAGCAGCCAAAGTCGTCCGCCATGCGCATTGCGGCGATATACATTTTCAGTTGCAGCAGGACCTGTGTCCGAGTCAGGTCGGTAGATTCATCCGGTCCGAAATAAAACGACATACCCGCTGTCTGTAACCAGTCGAAAGCCGCCTCGGCCTCGCCGTCGCTGATCTGCAGCGTTTCGTGGTATAGCGCACTCTGGCTTAGCCTCTCCTTGAAGATACCTGTGCTGTTCAGCAGATGGTCCGGAATGATTGCATTAAACATTCCCATACAGCCTTCATCAAAGACGCCTATGATTGCTTTGTCGTCTACCAACTTGTGGCCTAAAGACGCACCAAAATTGTACATCGATTCCCGATCGGCTTGAAAGGGTCTAGCGTGCGATCGGTTGTGAATGATTTCACCTGTACCGACCCACTCACGAATTCTTTCCAGAAAAAAATCATCTTCGAAGGTAGAGCTCCAGAGCGTACTGTAATTGACACCAGCTTTCGTCAGGCTCGCATTCAGATTCAGGAGCCCAACAAGTCCAGGCCAGGTACCACTGAAATTGGCGACTGTGAGTATCGGGCCGTCATGCGACATGAGACCCGCAAGGATGTGGTGACTGTACTGCCAAGTGCTCAGTACCACGACAAGTGGATCGCTGCTGGAGATATTGCGGAATACTTCCATGCCCATCTTCTGACTATCAATGAAACCATGTTCTTTGGTCTCATCATAGTCGTGCCCCCGCCGGCTTGAAATATTCAGCGCATCGAAAGTCGAAACAATTGCAGCCTCTACTTCAACCTGCATTGGCCATGCCTTTTGGTTCGCGGCCAATCGCAAATCTGCGTTTGCTACAATGACGATATTTTGGATTTTCATTCGCGGAAGATGTGTATTAAATCAGCCTGCAGTTTCTACATTGTTTAAACAATAAGCAATCGGTTACAACTAATACGGAGAATTTGATGTCACTGACTTATGCGGTCCATGCGTATGCATGGACAACGAGCTGGAGCAACGAGACGTTAGGCCTGATAGATCATGCACGCGACCTTGGCTTCGACATGATCGAGATTCCGCTGATGGAACTTGATAAAGTGGATCCGATTGCTATCCGTGAGCGACTTGGGGCGACGGGGATGCAGGTGTGCACGTCAACAGCGATAAGTGAGCATACCGATTTAACCGCTGAGGACGCCGTCGTTAGGCGCGCCGGAGTGGAGTATCTGAAAGGCTGTGTTGATGCGAGTGCGGCAATGGGTGCGACATCTTTTTCTGGTGTTCTGTATGCCGCGATCGGTCGCCGCATCGATGGTATTCCGGGTGCTGAATTCTGGAATCTGGCTGCTGAAGGCTTGAAGACTGTTGCACGGCACGCGGCCGAGGCAGGTATATCTCTGGGTATCGAACCCATCAATCGGTATGAGTCTTTTCTGGTCAATACGTGTGATCAGGCCCTCAAGCTGATTGAATTGATTGATGAGCCTAACGTTGGTATCCACCTCGACTCGTATCATATGAACATTGAGGAAGAAGAATTTTACGCCCCTACGATGCGAGCCAAGGGCCGCCTACAGCATTATCATTTGAGTGAAAGTCATCGTGGAACGCCGGGGACCGGCACGATTGACTGGAGACAGATCTACCAGGCACTGGCAGATCAGAATTATGATGGTGTCGTAGGGCTCGAATCCTTTAATGAGGTGTCCGACGCAATGCGTGCGGCAACGTGTGTGTGGCGAGAGATCGCACCGTCAAGTGACCATTTATTATCGAATGGTCTCGCGTATTTAAAATCGCTGGAGACACAAATCTATGGTCACTAAGATTGGTTGATGAGTTGAGAAGGGAGGTACGTATCGAGCGAAGTTTCCGGTCGGGGCCACCAACCTCCGCCCCGGTTTTAATTTACGCATCGTGCGACACAAAGTGTTATAAAGGAAATGCTAGGAAACTTCCTAGGAAACTTCCTAGGATTCAGTCCGGGGAAATCTTCTTCCGCTTTGGACCGTCAATTAGACTCGATGCTCTACTCGACGTTCAACACAGTGGCCAGTCATAATTTATCACACTGTCTTCGTTGCAATTGTCAGCCGCATAACCCAAATTACTTGACTTCTCATTTGAACCACTGTTCCTTATATGGAATTTCCTTTCTTTTCTAGCGTAAATAGTATCGTCTTCCCTGTCGATGGTGTCGAAGTTGAGCAGACGGCTGCAGTCGAATTTGCAACTCGACTGGGCGTGTCCGCATCCAGTCAATCTCGCCCGTCAGCCGACGCCATAAATGTCGCAGTCGCAGACTCCGAATGGAATCTGGGGCCCGACTCTCCCCCGTCGGACAAAGCTTGGATGTGGGCGAAAATCTCCAGCGATGGTTCGGGTAATATCACGGCATCCAACCCGGCGATGCTTTACGCCATGGTCAACATGGTACTCGACGGTCTGACGGATGAACAGCAGAATCAGCTCGGTAGTGGACTACTGTTGGAGGCTTCATTCAGCGCACACCGCCCCCTTTTCGATTATACTCTTACGCAAGTCGGTCGCACCATTCGTGACTTTGATGACGAGGCCCACATCGCTTCCATGGCGAGAAATGGCTTTACTCATGTTGAAGTTAATGGACTGCAATCGCATGTACCGCTAGAGCCGGGTGTACCCCACGAATACTATGCGCAATTTTATTCCTACTGTGCCGGTCTGAATCACTTCGTCGATAGTGATATCAGCAAGGGTTACTACCCCCTTGAGTACATCACTGCCAACATGAATCGCCTTAAAAAGCTCGCTGCGCTCGCGAGAAAATATGGCATGAAGCCCGGCGTCTTGATGTTCGAACCGCGAAGTATGCCGGAGGCGTTTTTTAAGAGATACCCGACATTGCGCGGCGGCCGTATCGATCATCCCTTCCGATCTCATCTACCTCGCTATACTCTGGCACAGGATCATCCCGTTGCACAGGAACACTATCGTCAAATGATTCGCAACCTGATGACTCAGGTGCCCGACCTGGCCTACATGTCTGTCTGGACAAATGACAGTGGCGCAGGATTCGAACACACCGCATCACTGTACGTTGGCCGCAACGGCGGACCGTACATGATTCGCGAATGGAATTCACACGAAGCCATCGCGAAGTCCGCTGCTACCAGCGCGCTCGGTTGGATGCGAAATATTCGTGACGAAGCTGCCCGGATAAATCCAGACTTCGAAGTCTCGCTCAGGCTGGAGCCGTTCAAAGAAGAGCACGACTTGCTTATCGAGGGAATGGGCAACGGCCTTACAGTCGAAGTACCTTCTCTGCTTGTCCGCGGATACGAATTACCATATGCACATCCCCGCTATCCCGAAGAAACCAGCGCCGCTGGATCAATCTTCCATGACAACATGGATCCACGTGAGACAACAATACTTAATGACTACCGGTCTCGTGGATTCGAACCCAAGATGACGTATTCGTGCGGAGGTGCTTTCAATACAGAGCCCCTCCTCGGTATTCCGTTTCCAAAAATGCTCTACAGAAAACTGAAGGCGTTGAAGGATATGGGAACGCGCACAGCCAGCGCATTCGGCGGTATTCATCACATGGAAAAAACACCCTACTGGCCGAACGCTGCCATTATCAGGTTGCTGCAACTCAACCCGGATCTTTCGGTCGATGAGATGCTGCAGCTAGCCGCGCGCAACTGGGTGTCTGATGACAGCGCCAACGATCTGGTAAACCTGTGGGACGAAGTTGAGGAGGCTGTATCTCACTTGCCTCTGATTCCATTGTATTCGCACTTCGGCTTCGTCTGGCTCCGGGCATGGGTTCGACCTCTCACGGCAAACCTGGAAGCAGTACCGAAAGAGGACCGCGCCTACTTCGAAAGGTTCATGGTGTCGACACCGAACAATCCAAGTATCAATGACCTGGGACAAGATGTTCTCTTCCAACTGATAACGGAAGAATCAGGTCGTCAGATGACCAATCACTTTGACAACAATGTTCTTCCCCGTCTCAAGAAGACGATTGATAAGATAGACTCGGTAATCGCCTCTGCTTCAGAATCTGATGCCGCCGTTTTTCAGGATCTTAAGGATCGAGCTCGTGCACTCAAATGCTGGTCCACTACACAAAGAAATACGGTTGCCTGGGTTGCCGGCGTGTATGCCTACCTTGCGTCAGATGATCAGTCAGAGAAGGACAAGCACAACGAGTTCCTGCAAAATATGATTGATCTCGATCTGAAGAACAGCCATGAACTACTGGACCTGCTGAAGAATAGTCCGACCGAAGTGCTTATGTTGTCAGAAGTCGGAGAAACGAGCTTCATTTACGGTGAGAACATCTGCGATCATATTGAGCGTAAAATTGAGCTCACCGAAAAATATAGACACGCCGAGCCGTACATTGATCGTGATATTATGTGGCGGATTGACTTCAACTAGATGTCAGACAGAACTACTATAGTCAATAGAATATTTTCAACGGGTGCAATTGCTGTTGTCCGTATTAATTCTGTTGACGTTCTTTCTCACGTTGTCGATGCTCTTGTCCGTGGAGGGCTCGATATTATTGAGATCACGATGACCGTTCCCGGCGCTGTCGAACAAATCAGAAAGCTCTCAGCCGATCTAGGGGATGACGCATTAGTCGGTGTAGGCTCTGTTGTCGACGCACAGACTGCTCACAAGGCAATTGACGCCGGCGCGAAATATGTGGTATCGCCAGTCCTTAAAGACGAGGTTATAGAAGCGGCTCGATCGCGCGACGTAGCTGTCACCCCAGGAACCTTCACACCATCGGAAGCACAACGCGCTCACGAACTTGGCGCCGACAGTATCAAGGTTTTCCCGGCGAATATTCTTGGTATGGACTACTTTAAATCGGTCCTTGCGCCTCTCCCTCATCTGAAGCTCATTCCCACCGGTGGAGTAACGCCGGATAATGGCGGTGATTGGATTCGCGCTGGAGCAAGAGCAGTTGGTGTCGGCAGCGCTCTCCTCGACAAAAAGGCAATAGCAGACGGGCACTACGATGTACTCACGGAGCGCTCCAGAGTACTTATCGACAACGTCCAGAATGCACTTTCTTCGCAATCAAAATAACGGCTGACCCGTGTCGGATTCTAACCAAACCAATGTCGTAACATTCGGGGAAATAATGCTCCGTCTGTCAACTCCGGGTTTCAAACGATTTGTTCAGTCGGACTCGTTTGATGCCACGTATGGTGGCGGCGAAGCAAACGTTGCCGTTTCGCTCGCCAACTTCGGAATCAGGAGTTCATTCGTGTCCGCGATTCCGCCAAACGCTATTGGCGATGCTGCTGTCAACCACCTCAGACGTTTCGGAGTGAACACGGATCTCATTGCACGAACAGGCAATCGCCTGGGTATCTACTTCCTGGAGACTGGTGCCAGCCAGCGCGCATCTAAAGTCGTATACGACCGGGCTGCGTCGTCCGTTAGCGAAATGAATATTTCTGATATCGACTGGGAGCATGTATTCAAGGATGCGACCTGGTTTCATTGGACCGGCATAACTCCGGCGATCAGCGAATCAACCCGTGTCGTGCTCCGACATGTGCTGGAAGTGGCCCGCAACGCCGGGGTGCGTATCAGTTGTGACCTAAACTTTCGCAAGAAGCTGTGGACTGAATCCGAGGCGCAGGCAACAATGCGACCTCTTATGAAATATGTCGATGTTTGCATCGCCAATGAGGAAGATGCCCAAAAAAGTCTCGGCTTCGAAATGAGGTCTTCCAATGTTGAAGAAGCAGAGCTTGATGAAGATGATTATCGAGAAATGGCGCGGCAACTTAAAGAGCAGTACGAGTTTGACACCGTCGCCATCACCATGCGCGAAAGCTTCTCGGCTTCGAAGAACGGTTGGAGCGCCTTGATGATCGATGATCAGGATTGTAACGATGGCCGACGCAGTAGTCGATACGAAATCACACTTGTCGATCGAGTCGGTGGCGGAGATTCGTTCGCCGGCGGGCTAATTTATGGGCTGCTCACAAAAGAGAATTCGTATGAAGCGCTCGAATTTGCAGTGGCGGCATCATGCCTGAAGCAAACTATTCCAGGAGACTTCAATTTGGTCTCAGCTTCTGAAGTTGAGCATCTGCTAACAGCGGGCGGCTCGGGAAGAGTACAACGTTAGCTATGCGCCTCTCACTTATCAGACAGCTGTGGGGTATCGACAAACCGTGGGCCACCACGTTCAAGTCCATCGCCAATCTTGGTTTTGACGGTGTAGAAATTGCTCTGCCTTTCCTAGATCCGTTTGAGAAATACATCAACATGCTGGCGGAGAACGAGCTTGACATCATTCCGATGATTTTTACCGCTGGAGAGTCTGTCGATGAGCATGTCACATCCTTTAGAGATCAGGCGGAAGCTGCCGCAAAACTCGATCCTGTAAAAATTAATTGCCACGATGGCCGCGACTTCTGGTCACTCGAGCAGTCAAAATCCTATTTCGGCGAAATTCTTTCGATAGAAAAAGATCTCGGTGTGGACGTAGCTCACGAAACCCATCGCGGTAGAATCTTTTACAATCCCTGGACAACCGCGACGCTCCTGGAGAAGTTTGATACACTTCAGCTCTGTTGTGATTTTAGTCACTGGGTCTGCGTCTGCGAAAGGTTAATCGACGATCAGATTGACATAATTCAGGCGTGTGCCGAGCGTACCATTCACGTTCATGGGAGAGTCGGTTACAATGAAGGACCGCAGGTACCCGACCCTCGCGTTCCGCTATACGCCACTGAGCTAGAGGCGCACGAGCGATGGTGGGATATCGTATGGTCCAGCCAGAAGAAAAGATCAATGGACGTCAGCACATTTACACCTGAGTTTGGCCCGCCACCGTATATGCAAACGGACCCATCTTCAGGAAATCCACTGGCAAACTTGTGGGATGTGTCGAACTGGATGGCCATGAGGCAACGTGACCGGTTTGCAAATCATCACTAACGTGTAACTCGAGACTACTTTGACAGGCGACAATCCATATGCTGACTGGGGAATATTCCACCTCCTTCGCCCCGGTCAAATAGAAGCAATCCGTAATACGCATCCCATCGCGTATCTCCCATGGGGTGCCTTGGAGTGGCACTCGTACCACAACCCGGTGGGATTGGACGGCCTGATTGCCGATGAACTCTGTCAGGGTCTAGCCGAAAGATTCGGCGGCCTTGTGTTCCCTCCTGTCTACGTTGCCACCGATACCATAAAGGTTGCACATGGATTTCCCCACTCGATAGAACACCCGGCATCAACCGTCGAAAATTTATGCCTTGAGTATTGCTACCAACTCCACGACGAGGGATACAAAGTAATTGTTATCGTAACCGGCCATTGCGGTGGAGGACATCGTGACGCTTTGACGAATGCCGTCGAAAAAGCGAACGTTGAGCTCGCAGCAGCTACCGTCATATTGATTCCTGCTTTCGATCCTATCCAGGATGTCTGGGCCGTAAACCATGCTGCCGTAGGCGAAACATCGCTTCAAATGTTTTCGGATTCGTCACTGGTAGATTTGTCGGCGCTTCCCGGTGATCGAACTGCGAACCTCAATGACGACGGAGTTTGGGGAGATGACCCGAGCACAGCGTCTGCCGCAAAGGGCGAGGAAATAAAGGCCCTGTTTATTGAACGATGTGGACCGTTGATCCGGAACGCCACCGAACAGTTATAAACCTATGAAAGAAACGCTACTTGGAAGATCTGGTATTTCCTGCTCAGAGGTAGGACTCGGAACGTGGGCGTTTGCATCCCAGATTTACGGCGATGTCTCTCGGGCTGATGCCCTTGGTACCATCTCGTATGCACTCGACCACGGCATTACGCTTTTCGACACTGCGCCTTTGTACGGTAACAAGGAAGTCGATGGAATCTCCGAGTCGATTCTGGGTGAAGGCCTGGGGAGTCGGCGTTCCGGCGTCGTTATTTCAAGCAAGTTTGGCAGGTATTCAACCGACCCTTCAGGGGGTATTTTCAATGCTGCGCGTGCACGGGAATCTGTTGAAGGAAGCTTAAGGAGAATGAAGACAGACTACCTGGACATTCTTTTTTTCCACTCACCTTTTAGTCCTTCAGAAATCGGTGACGACGTTTGGGAGGAGCTGGACAAGCTTAAAGATGAGGGCAAGATAAAAGTCGTAGGCCACTCTATTTCCATGTTCGAGGATACGGAGCAAATGGCCCGCGATTGGTCACTCGAACGAAAGATTGATATTGTTCAGGTCGTTTACAGCTTGATGAATCGTCAATCTGCTAAGCTGATTGAATTTCTCGGTAGCCACGGTGTCGCCGTCTTTGCTCGCGAGTCGCTCGCAAACGGTTTTT
>CBDUKH010000100.1:0-13317 GCA_965367755.1 uncultured Rhodothermales bacterium | reverse complement strand
CCGAACTCTTTGCGAATGTCAACGATAAAATGATGGAAGTCGTGCTCTATGGCGATCGAGCGAGCGTCATTCATTGAGTCCAGGGTACAGCAACCTACCTGCTTTCCGGTGTTGCCACCTGAGGAAGCATAGTCCCAGGTCTTCATCGTAATCCCGATGACTTCGTACCCCTCTTTCTTCAAAAGTACTGCTGCGACGGAGGAATCCACTCCACCACTCATCGCAACCAGAACTCGCCCTTTCGTACTCATCGTTTCTTCATCCAACGTCAGTCCATTTCAGCACGCGATGTCCCCTCGCAGACGTGCTCGGACATCGGGACTTTCTTCGTGCAAGTGAGGCGTGGGTACTAATTTCACACATGTTCCGTTCCGATGGCGGAGTTATCCTGAAGAACGTGCATCCCGCTGATCGCACACGCCTTAAACCAATATTCGTTTGTATATAACCCCATTTTCGGCGGACATTACGTTTTTGAAAAGCCCTTCTCCTGTCCGAAAAATGAGTGAACCTCGCACACAGAATGTTTCGTCCCGCCGACGCATTCGTACGTCCGGCGCACCGGCAGCAATTGGCCCCTACAGCCAGGCCGTTCTCGTCGACAACACGCTCTATTGCTCTGGCCAGATTGGACTGGATCCCGACACGACTCACCTGGTTTCTGATTCTGTCGAAGCCGAAACTGAGCAGATCCTCAAAAATCTCGGTGCCATCCTCAAAGCAGCGAGCATGGATTTTCAGAGTGTCGTGAAGTGCTCTGTTTTCATGACGGACATCAATGACTATGGCGTCATCAATGAGGTCTACGCACGATACTTCTCGGAGAACCCGCCCGCACGGGAAGCGATTCAGGTTGCTGCTCTCCCTCGCGGCGCTCGCGTTGAAATATCCTGCATAGCGATTCGATCGTAGTGCCCGGCACCCGATCTTAAAATTTCAACACGCTTTCAAACGCAACACCGTCCTCCAACTTGTCGCGCCCTTCCAGCGCAACGAGCTCAGCCAGAAACGAATACCCACCTACTTTACCTCCTGCCTCCTGGACTAGCTTCGTAGCAGCGGCAGCAGTCCCGCCCGTGGCGATCACGTCATCGTGGATCAGGACCGTATCGGTATCGGTGATTGCATCCCCATGCATTTCAACGGTGTCCGTGCCATATTCGAGGTCGTAGGTCACTGAAAGAGTTTTTGCAGGAAGCTTTCCTTCCTTTCGCACCGGGACAAAGCCTGCATCCAGGACTTCAGCGAGCATCGCGCCGAAAATAAATCCTCTTGACTCGATGCCAATTACCTTGGTTATCCCTTTACCTCTGTACGGCCGTGAAAGAAGATCTACTGCAATGCGCAATAGCTCCGGGTCAGCGAGAATCGGAGTAATATCTTTGAACTGAATTCCCGGCTTGGGGAAATCGGGGATCGTGCGTATCGCACTGAGAAGTCTTTGCATGCGGACCCATGAGAGTCTTATTGTGATGCGGTCAACGACAATTCCTTCTCGTAGGCGAATTTATAGTCTCGTATCGCGCGGTAGATTGCGCTAGCAAGATAGGTTTGTCCGAGTTCTGATTCCAGATAGCGTGCTTCCGTACGATTGGTGATATACCCCAGCTCGATCAGCACCGCAGGCATCGAAGCGCTCCAAAGAACATAGAATGGCGCCTGACGGACACCTCGCGTCTTCCGGTTTGCGCGTTTAGTAAACTGATCTTCGATCATCGCGGCCAGGTGTTCACTTTGCTTTATGTAGGCACTCTGGGTGAGCGTGCGCGTGATGAGCGCCTGATTATCAAACTCTGCATACGCTTCCTGGTCATCTTCGAATTTAACGACGCTGTTCTCCCGTTCCATGACCTTCCTCGCCTGTTCTGTCTTGTGCGTACCCAGAACATACATTGTTGCTCCGTGCGTGGCAGAACTTCGAGGTTGTGCATCCGCATGGATCGAGACGAACAACTTCCCGCCGGCTTCATTCGCCATGGGACCACGTTTCTTGAGATCAACTGAAACGTCGGTCTTTCTTGTATAGACTACATTTACTCCCAGATATTCTTCCAGGTAGGCTCCAACTTTGAGCGCTACAGCAAGCGTGACATCCTTTTCGCGGACACCATTCCAGTTGGTCCCGGGGTCCTTGCCACCATGACCGGCATCAATAACGATCGTGTCGAGAAGCCATCGACTGCGCGCCTCCATAGTGGGACCCGTATTTACAACCGGCTTCACCTCCATTTCCTGAACGGTGTCAGTGGAATACGTAAGCCCTATCAGCAAATCATTGCTGTCACGGTCCCTGTATGCAGTAACATCGATGGGGAGACCTTGCAGCAGGGTCATCCGAAACGTCGTATGTCCGTCTTTCTTACTAAAGCTGTAATTTTCGACAGGTCCTTTCGGTTCGTCTTTTTGTGCGTCTGTGTTTACCGAGGTATTGAAGACAACAACTTCGTAGCGACCGTTCGAGATCTCCTTTGGCGCAGAATACGCCTTGATATATGCGTTTGCATGAAGTCTGAGGACATACCCACTCTTATCGCTACGCTCGGTTATAGAGACACGCGTAATTCCCTGTTCGAATTCAGGTGCCGTGCTAGCTTGCGCGGTGGTTGCCATCAGGAAGAATAGTCCTGTGAGCGCACATAAATACCGTGCCCGGGGTAGTAGCATATCTGTCATATACTCCATTGCAGTTGAAAATCGGCGGTTGATCTCAAGAATCGTTATATCGTGAAGGATATTCGGTGACAGGGCAAACCAAGTGCCATCTTCCTCTAAAATGGTGGTTTAGAGGAAATCGAATGCCTGCGAATCTGTTCCAACGCATTTTTTCGTCAATCGTTGCTTCGTTGGAGCTTTTGTGGCCCTAATAGTTCCAGACCGCACAGGTCAGGTGGAACTTCCAGTAACTGATCTTCACGCCGGTGCCTCCGAGGAGAAGCCTTATATAAATCTCCAAAATAGATAACCCTCGAGCGGTGCCTTCTGTGCTCCGCCCGAGGGTTAGAATGTCTGCAGTGTTATCTACCACTCGAGGTAGTCACCTTTGCCGGTTAGTTCCGCCTTGCGACGTTGAATGATTTCATTCTTATTCCGCTGGCGTTCTGATAATTCAGCTTCCATTTTTTCAACTTCGGCGCGAGACTTCTCGAGTCGTTCCTGTCGGAGTTCGAGCTTTGCGTCGAATATCTCAACGAGCAATGCGTCGAGCTTACTCTCCAGTTCTCGCTTCTCCGAACCTTCTGCGGTACGGATCTGCCGGGACAACTCTCGTGCTTCTCTTTCCTTTTTGCTAATCTCGGGCGTCATCGCCGGGAAGTATCCACCGGCGAGATCTCTTACGTGTGTCAGATACGCGCCTTCTGGTCCATCGAATTTCATTTCATTGAAACGCTTGAAATCCTCGATCAACGGATAGTCACCGCGAAACGAAAACGTGTTAGGAGCTTTTACGCCTTCATCGGAGAACCAGACGGACGAACCGCGGGGTAGCTTTTCTCGAATCATGAATCGATTGCCATCGCGTAAGGAAAAGATGTTTCCGTCACCATCTCCGATATAAGCGGAGAATCCCTCCGGGAGGTAGTCGGAAATACTTTCACCTTCCGGGACTTCGACGCCATTGACGGTAGTAACTCCGTCTTTCATCTTGATGGTTACCGTCTCGCCATCTTCAGTCAGAACGATGGTACGGTCCGATTTCTTCTCATGGTCCTGGGCATTCACGGGAATTGAAAATGCCAGCAGGCCGACTGCGAGAACGACAGGTAGGACGAACGATTTATACGTAGTAGTTAGTAGTTTCATGTCTGTCTTCAAAGAGGTTTGTTGAAGCGATAGGCTACCAGCGAGACGTATCTTCGCCAAGAAGATCTTGCAGCCGCCTTTCGATTATTTCAGTTTTATATTTCTCGCGATCGCGCATATTTTTTTCCAGTCCCAACAACTGGGTTTGGAGTTCTACGATCTCGCGCTTTCTGTTTGCTTGTTTGAGGACATAGATTTCTTCGATAGTAGATCGTAACTCATCTATCAGAGCTTGTCGTTCAGGATCGTTCGTATCCGGCATGTTGCGGATTTTAGCAGCCATCTCACGTGCCTGGATCTCCATTTTCAATTCATGGTTGACCTTGGCGTAAAGTTCTCCATCTCGAAACCGAAGGTCTTCCCAGTAGCGTTGCATCTCCGCCTGCGGAAGTTGTTCAGCCATTGACGCAGCGAGTTCAGTACTACGTTGGGCTTCCGAGATCAATCGCGCCATCTCACCGTCTTTTTGGATAGGTTCGGACGACGTGTATTTCTCAAGCTTGCGAGCATTTTCATGAAGGGCATCGACCTGTACACGATATGCTTCGCGGATCATATTAGACCGCACTTCGCTGTCGGTAAGAAACAGGTTGACGTCCCCGCGTTCGAGGTCTTCAGGTTTCGCATCACGAATCGATCCTTCTTCAAGTACAAAGAATCGTCCTTTTATTTCAATTACAGGATGCGAGTCACCAAAGAAGCTGAAGGTGGCATTTAAGCCACTTCCATCGATCGTCTCCGGTAGTTGTTTCGCGGTCATCGTTTTTCCGTTGAGGATAAAACTGCCGTCACGAATCTCGAAGTAGGTGACACGTTGTGCATCAACAGTTCCAGTCGTAATCAGCATCAAGACGGCAAGAAGGCCACTTGTGATGTACCGCGTCATGTTACGGTCGTGATTAAACATGTTGTCCATTACTTTCATTTTATTTCAGTTGCATCCTGTGCCGTGTGTGGTGCGGAGCAACAACCTCAAGTCGATTATGGCCGCTGGACCGGCCGTGACGTCGATGCCTGTTGAAATCCGGAGGTAGCTCCACCGACCGGCATCATTTCAAGCGCCAACGAGTTATCCCAATCAAGCGAACGACTGTTCTGTCGCATCGTGAGCACTCGACGACGGACATGCATCAGATCGTCGGGATCAGACCATGTCGGAATCGAATCTTTCGCCTGTGCGGTAAAAGTCGGTTGGATATCTTCTGCCTCAGCCACGCTGAACATATCTCGACTGGATTCCTGCAAATCTTGCTCGGACGATTTCTGTTCTGCTGCCGGGGCATCCCCATCAGCGAGAACAGCATCAAGCTGAGCGGGTGATTCTGCGCCGAACTGCCACAGGCCTACCGCAACGACGGCGAATAGAACTGATGCAGCCGCAACCATCCTGAGCGCGTAAATCCTGGCATGGCGCACGGGTTTTAGCGATTCGCGGTCCGGCAATACGGATCGGAGTTCGCTTGTTTTCGGTCTCCACTCACGTCCTGCCATCGCTGTAATCGCATCAAGCGTTGCAGTGTCAGGCAGATCACGAGGGCGTTTGTCGAGAAGGACTTTCATTTCCTTAAAAGCCTTCGCTTCTCTGCGGGTAGAATGGTCATTATCTCCCGCAATTTCTGCGTCGGCACCTGAGGCTTCGTACAATCTCTCCAGTATTTGTAGCCTTTTATCCATCTACTTCAATGACTTTGTGATATTTTGATTGGCAGAGAATCCGGGTCGCCTGATCTGGCGGCCGTCATCATCTGCCGTAAGTTGAGCAAGGCATAGCGCATCCTGCCCAGTGCAGTATTAATCGAGCAATCGGTGAGCTCTGCAATCTCGCGAAACGTGAGGTCTGATTCGTGGCGCAGCAACAACACTTCGCGTTGCTCGGGTGCAAGTTTTTCGATGCATTCGTTCAGGCATTCAATGTCCTCGCCCAGTGCCAATTCTTCTTCAGCGCTCTGATGTTCGTCAGGTAACCTTTCCCAGAAGTCGACTCCTTCGTCGTCATCGCTGGTAACGTCCGTCCATTTCTTGCGGCTGCGAAGGTAGTCGAGTGAGGCATTCCGGGCGATGCGCATCACCCAGTTTATCCACTTCCCCTGGTGGGAATATGAACCTCGTTCATCCGCTAACGCCCGAATTACACGCACATACGTTTCCTGAAATAAATCATTGGCAACAGACCGATCCTTCACCATACCCATCAGATACCCGAAGACGCGCTCCTGATGCCTTTCCACGAGCGTTCTGAACGCCCGTTCGTCACCAGTTTCGACGTAGGAGGATATCAGCTCTTCGTCTGTCGGATGCATGAATAATGATCGTGTGTGTGTGCTTCGCGAAGTGCATCGGTCTCATCACTGAGACCTGCCTGTAAAACGGTATTGCGGGATTTTTATTGTCCCGTTCTAAAAAAAGTTCGCTACAATCGGTTAAAGAAGGTAATCCAGGGCGTCCTGTAGCGTTTCAGCACCTGTAACGGCGATTTTGGAACTACCGCTGACCTCTTTGAGGTTACGTTTCGGTACCACGATACGATTAAATCCAAGTTTCTCCGCCTCGTTGATTCTTCGGGGCAGATGGCTCACCGCTCGCAATTCTCCACCGAGGCCCACTTCGCCAACCACGACGGTACGTCCTTCGACCGGTCGGTCTCTCTGCGATGACACAATAGCGGCGAGGACGGCAAGGTCGACGGCAGGCTCTATCAATCGGACTCCTCCCGCGATATTGACGAATACGTCAAACATCCCACACCGAATTCCCTCCCGTTTTTCCAGTACGGCGAGGAGCATCTGCAGACGTCGCGTTTCAAACCCTGTCGTCGCCCGCTGGGGCGTGCCATAAGCGGTCTCTGTCACCAGCGCCTGAATTTCTACAAGCAACGGCCTGGTTCCTTCCATTGAGCAGACCACGACAGATCCACTGGACCTGGTATTCCGTTCTGCCAGAAACAACTCACTCGCATTATCGACAGGCTCCATCCCTTTGTGACCGAGAGAAAAGACTCCAATCTCGTTCGTAGAGCCGAATCGATTTTTGACCGCCCGCAGAATTCGATATGCTGCGTGGCGATCGCCTTCCAGGTATAGTACTGTGTCCACCATGTGCTCAAGCACGCGGGGGCCGGCGATGGCGCCACTTTTTGTCACGTGCCCGATGAGTAGCGTGGCTATGTTTCTATCCTTGGCAAACTGGAGGAGAGCGGACGTGGATTCCCGAATCTGACTCACCGATCCCGGGGCGCTCTGAATCTGCGAAGTAAAGACAGACTGAATGGAGTCAAGAACAATAATGTCGGGCGACAGATTATCGGCATGATGTATAATGGACTCTACGTTGGTTTCGGAGAGCAACTTTAACTTTTTGCTTGTCACTCCCAACCGTTCTGCCCGCATCTTGACCTGCCGGACCGACTCCTCGCCAGTAACATACAACAACGATGCTTTGGGTTGATATTTCGCCAGCTCTGTCAACAGGGTGCTTTTGCCGATACCAGGATCACCCGCTACCAGCACCATCGAACCCGGGACGATCCCTCCTCCCAGAACCCGGTCAAATTCTGGAGTACCCGTAGTGATCCGTTCATCCTTGTCGAGCGTGATGTCAGCAAGCGCAACCGGCTCACTCCGGGGTCGGGTGAACGACGAGGTCCGGCGAGTAGCCTCCTTTATTTCTTCGGCGAACGAATTCCAATCGTTACATCCGGGACATTGCCCAAGCCATTTCTGAGATTCGTGTCCACAGCTCTGGCAAAAGTAGATCGTTTTAACTTTGGACATGAATCGGCCGGAAAGTGAGCATATATGTTCGATGACGGGATAATACAAAGGACAAGTGACGCCTGTGTGTCATAACCTTCGCAGAAGCCTAAAATTAAGAACAATATTATACAGTCTGATTCTTTGTATTTTCGCCCTCCCATAGTCCGTTTACGACAGATTTCTTGATGGTTGGACAGTTAGCAGACAGAGTTCTAGACCCGTTGCGGTCCCTGGGCCGATTTTCCTTACTTCTTGCGCATGCTTTCCGGTCTCTTTCCGACTTCCGGATCTTCGGTAAGAACATTCTTGAACAGATGGTCAGGATTGGTATCGAATCGATCCCGATCATTGCTCTGGCAGCTGTTTTCTCCGGGGCAGTGACAACTGTTCAGACCGCGTACCAGCTTGTTAGTCCCTTAATCCCAAAAAGTATCATCGGGGCCGTTGTCGTCCCGTCAGTCATCCTGGAGCTGGCTGCGGTCGTAACAGGATTCATTCTCGCGGGTCGTGTTGGGGCCAGGATTGCCGCCGAACTCGGCACCATGCGGGTCACCGAGCAAATAGATGCTCTGGAGGCTATGGGTCTCAACTCCATCGGATACCTGATCGTACCTCGCGTTATTGCCGGCGTAGTGATGTTTCCGGTGCTCTATGTTACCGCCTGCTTCGTTGCTATTGGAGGAGGCATACTCGTCGGAGATCTAACGGGTGCGGTGCCTGCCGGTGAATTCATATCCGGGGCTCGTGAGTATTTTAAACCCTTCGACCCGATCTTCGGGCTCATAAAATCTCTCGTTTTTGGATTTTTGATTACCTCGATTTCATGTTATAAGGGATATTTTACGGCCGGTGGAGCTGAAGGCGTTGGCCGCAGCACTACGGAGGCGGCAGTCACCAGTTGCGTCTATATTCTTGTTGCCGATCTTATACTTGCAGCCACACTCCTGAATATGTAATGATCGAAGTCCGCAACATACACAAGAGCTTCAAGAACAAGACGGTGCTCAAGAACGCGTCTCTGGAAGTGAACGATGGTGAGGTCCTTGCGATCATCGGCCGATCCGGCTCCGGGAAGAGCGTGATGTTGAAGCACATGATCGGGTTGCTGAAGCCGGACTCTGGACAGATATTAGTTGACGGCATCGATATCAATGCTATCACGTATCGTGAACTGCAAAAAATACGGCAGCACTTCGGTGTGCTATTCCAGGGTGGAGCGTTGTTCGATTCGATGAATTCCTTTGACAACGTCGCTTTTCCGCTGAGGACTTTTACGAAGATGACTGAAGGTGAGGTCAGGGCCACGGTTGAGGAATGTCTGGAGGTTGTGGAGCTACCAGAAGTTGGGACCAAGTTGCCCTCGGAATTGTCGGGCGGTATGCAGAAGAGGGTTGCTCTTGCGCGAGCCATTTCGATGCAACCGCGCTACATTATGTACGATGAGCCAACGAGCGGACTCGACCCCGAAACATCTAACACCATTGATGCCCTTATTAACAACCTGACCGATCGTCTTAAAGTCACAAGTGTCGTCGTGACGCATGACATGCACTCGGTATTATCGATTGCTGATCGAGCGGCGTTCGTACATCAGGGAACGATATGGTGGACGGGTACAATCGACGAACTCCATGACTGTACGGATCCAGTTCTCGTCGATTTCGTCAGGGCGAACGAATATCAGATAGGTCGACATGTTCCTTCCCCGACCGATTAGACGATTACTTTTTTCAGATTTCAATAAACGCTAGTGAAATACAACAACGAACTTAAAGTCGGAATTGCCATTGTTCTTTCAGTGATCGTAATGATCCTGGGCATCCGGTATTTCAAAGACATTCCGTTATTCGGAGGGACGTCGGAATATCACACGGTAGCCCCCGACGCGAAGGGACTTATCCCCGGCAATGAAGTCAGGACGAGTGGCATCAAGATTGGTGCAATCACCAAGGTGGCATATAGTCAGGAAGACGGCAATATTGACGTCACCTTTCGCGTCGACGAAAAGCTTCGGATTCCACAGGGGACGAATGCGTCTATCGGTGGCATCGACGCATTGACTGGCATCAAACTTGAACTGGCTCTGGGTCCCGCCGGCAACCCGCCGGTTGAACCGGGCAGTACCATTCCTTATGCAGACGGAGGAAGTGACCTTCTGGCAGACTTGACATCACGGGCTCCGATGCTTGTCAATCGCGTCGACAGTGTCCTCGTTGGCCTGGACAACACACTAAATGCTACGGAAGACATCCTGTCGTCCGAAGATGGAGATCTGCGCTCGGCACTCGCATCGCTGCGTTCCAGCACAGCGGCGCTCAATCAGCTCATCCGGCAGGAACACGTTCGCCTGTCATCAATCCTGTCAAACGTCGATAGTCTGACCGCGAATCTGGACACGATTACTTCCGAGAGTAGCGACTCGATAAAAATAGCAATCTCGAATCTCTCAGCCGCGGCGAAGTCAATGGAGAATGGAATGGCTTCCCTTCAGACGACGTCGAAAAAGATTGACAGCATCGTCGAAAAGATAGACAACGGACAAGGCACGTTCGGGTTGATGATTAACGACCCCGGTCTGTATCACAGTCTCGACTCGGTCGCAACATCGCTCAACGAATTGTTGGTAGATCTCAAGGCAAACCCTCGCCGGTATCTTAAAGATATGTCGATCATCGAAATATTCTAGTGATGACTGACCATTCACTTTCATACGATGATGCCCTGACTCTTTTCCATGAGTGGACGGAGTCAGATAGTTTACGGCGTCATGCCTATGCGGTCGAGGCGGCGATGGCAGCGTACGCAGAGCACTACGGTGAGGACGAACTGTTGTGGAGGTTGACTGGCCTTTTGCACGATATGGATTACGAGAAGCATCCAACAACAGATGAACATCCGTATGTTGGCACGGCTGAACTGCGCAAGTTGGGATACCCGGAGATAATGATCGAAGCTATCCTCGGCCATGCAACATACTCGGGAGTCGCCCGAACAACACGACTGGCGAAATCGCTTTTTGCTGTTGACGAATTGGCTGGATTTATCACGGCGGTTGGATATGTCCGACCGACCGGACTGGATGGAATGACGCCCAAATCAGTCAAGAAAAAACTTAAGGATAAAGCGTTTGCAGCTGCGGTAAGCCGTGAAGACATCCGGGTCGGTGTCGAGGAACTCGGTGTCGACCTCGACGAGCATATCGCCCGCGTTATCGCGGGGATGCAAAACGATGCCAAGCGAATAGGATTTTAGGAGAGCCACTGAGTTACTTGGAGGGACCGGAAAAACATAACGTTGCCGACGACGGACCCGAGTCCAAACACACGGAGATAACGACGGTAGAGGAGGTAAAATCGGAAACCGTCGAGCGCGCTCGCGATGTGCGTGACATGCTGGCGCGATATGTCAGGAGGCATCTTCCTGAAAAAACGGAAACCCCGATCCGGTCAGCGCCTGAACCTCCAAGGACCTCAAGCGGTCACGATCGCTTCCTCCCTCTCCTTCGCCTGGTGCCTGTCATTCTCATGGTAGGATTTGGTGCCTCGTTCGCCTGGGATTTCGATGGGATCTCTCTCTCACTGTTCGGGCGTACGCTTGCCCTGGATGGACTGCTGCGAATTGTGTCAGTAAGTGGTTTGATCGGCTTCCTGACGAACTGGCTAGCCATAACCATGCTCTTCAATCCGCGCCAGCAGCGACCCATTTTTGGTCGTGGACTCATCCCGGCACAACGCGAACGTGTGATTTACCGTCTTGCGACCGCGGTATCTGAAGAGCTGATCAACGAAGAAATTATTGCGGCCAAGATCGAAGAATCGCAGGTGATTCCTCGCTACCGTCAGATGGCAGTCGATGTAGCTCGCGGGGTTATTGAAGATGAAGACTTCCGGCAGGAGCTGAAGGTGATGGCGTCCGACTACATGAACAAGGTGCTTGCATCCGATGAGGTCAGAGCACGCATAGTCGATTTTACGGTAGAGAAACTGGAGACACGGCTTGGCGAGGGAATCTCCGGGTTGGCGTTGAAGGTCTATCGGTTTCTTAATGAGGATGATTTCCGCAACAAGCTGGATCAGACGGTTCAGGAAATCCCCAAGAGCCTGGACAATGTTCTCGACGAGATGGATCATCTGCTCGACCGGGTGCCCGAAAAAATTGAGGCGCGATCTGAAGATATAGAGCGCTGGGCGACTCAGGTGATCCTGGGGTTCGTTGAGAATATCGACATCTATTCGATGATCATGGAAAACATGTCGGCGTATGACGAAGGGCAGCTTGAGGATCTGCTTAAGAAATCCAGCAATGAGCAGTTAAACTACATCAAGTATCTTGGTGGTATTCTTGGGTGCCTGGGTGGGCTTGTCATCTGGCGCCCGTTGTTATCCCTAGGGTTTTTCGCGGTGGTCGGTGGGACACTCTACGCTATTGATGAGATCATCTTTCGAGCGAATCGAAAGGGTAAAAAGTAGTGTTCAGGTAATGCACTTCCCGGGTTGGCTGCCAGCCAGTTTGACGGCACGGTTTCCCTCCCGGACTATTTCCTAGACTTTATCCTAGACTTTATCCTAGAAAGTTTCTAGCAAAAGTACATTAGCGCTATCTGGAGAAGTGAGTTAAGTTGCTACCGGGGAGGAGGAGTGGTGGCCCCCACGCGATTTTTGAGATATTGGACCTTCGCGAATGCCAAGCAAACCCAGCTTCGCACCAACAGCGCCCTGGCGATCTACGGCAGTCTACTTGTAACCTACTTGCTTAGCCGTTCCTGGACCGCCGAGATATCTACCCGGGCAACCTTCCGTTCAACCGGCACTCGATCTTCCATCGCTCCGGGGTCAAAGCCCTCCAGAATCTCCACAGCTTCCTCCAACGTCGACACCTGCATGATCATCGATCTGAGCTGACTGGCATGCCGAAAACCTTTGAAGTAGCCGCCATACATCCGACGCATCTCCAGGACACCTTTTCGCTCTCCCAGCCACGCCGCCTTGTCTCGCAAGTGTTCGATGACGACGCCTACGCGCTCTTCCCACGATGGCTTTTCCGGAACTCTCCCCGTCTCCATGAAAATCTTGGCCTCACGAAATATCCACGGGTTGCCGATAGCTCCGCGACCTACCATTACAGCATCGACACCAGTCTCTTCAAACATCCGCGCGATCTTTTCAGGTGTTGTCGCATCGCCATTACCAATCAGCGGAATGCTTAAGCCCGCCTCCTGCTTGATCTTGTGAAACCAATCCCAACGCGCCTCGCCCCGGTACATCTGTGCACGGGTTCGTGCATGGACCGCGAGGGCTGCAACGCCAACAGACTCCAACATCGCCGCGACTTCCACAATCCTGATCGATTCATCATTCCAACCAAGCCTCGTCTTTACCGTGACGGGACGAGTAGCAACGGATATCACTTCCTCGGTGATAAGCTTCATCTTCGGAAGGTTGCGAAGAATGCCCGCTCCTCCATCACGGCAAACAACTTTTTTCACCGGGCAACCAAAATTGATATCGATAACGTCCGGTTTTTCTTTGTCAACAATCTGAGCTGCCTCACGCACCTGATCGACGTCGCCGCCGAAAATCTGAATTGCCAGCGGTCGTTCCGACTCATCGAATTCCAGCTTCTGAACGGAGTCTTTCGCTTCGTAAACCAGTCCACCGGAAGAAATGAATTCGGTAAAGAGCATATCCGCTCCGAACCGTTTGCAGACGTGGCGGAACGGAGGATCACTGACGTCCTCCATTGGAGCGAGAAAGATTGGTCGCTC